>NZ_JBPQTS010000110.1:0-25796 GCF_051386455.1 Streptomyces sp. URMC 124 | reverse complement strand
GTGGTCAATACGCCGCCTCGTCCCCCCGCACCCCCCACGCCTCCCGCACCGCCGGACTCGCTGCCCGTTCCGAAGCCGCCCACCAATCTGTGCGGTTCCCGGAACCGCTGCCCCGCCTACCACAAGGTCCTGCCGTCGGCGAGCGAGAAGCAGCTCCGGGGGCTGTCGCTGGTGACGCTGACCCTGCTGCTCACCACCCCGGCCGTCCTGGCGGCGGCACTGCTGCGGCCGCGCTCCGGCAGTCGGCGAGGCCGGTGAGCCGGTGACGCCACCGGTCCGTACGGTCGTCCTGGGGGAGTTCCGCGCGGACAGGATCGTGCCACCGCTCAGGAGCGGCGGTGCGGAGGTCACCGTGCTGGGATTCGCGGACCTGACCGCCTTCCTCGGCCCCGGGACGGCATGCGGAGAGCTGCCGGCGGTCCTCGACGAAGGCAGCCTGCTGCAGCTGCTCGATGACCACCGGGCCGAAGTCGCCGTCCCCAACACGGGGTGCCCCGGCCAGGAGCAGTTCCTGTCCGTCTACTCCCGGGCGGCGTCCCGGTTGCGCGGCGCCGGCTGCCGCATGCCCGTGCACACGGAAGCGTTCGCCACGGCGGCCGGGGACAAGGTGGCGTTCCACCGCCTCGCGGGCGAGCGGGGCTGGCCCGTACCGCGGGGAGTGGTCTGCGAGGAGGCGGGGGAGCTCCCGGGGGCCGCGGGCGAACTCGGGCTCCCTGCCCTGGTCAAGGAGGCCCGCAGCGAGTTCCACGCCGGGCGGCACTACGTCCGGGACGCGGAGCAGCTGGCCCGCGTGTCCGGTGAGGTGAGGTATCCGGTGCTGGTCCAGGAGGCGGTGTCGGGGGAGGAGTACGCGGCGGAGTTCCTCTCCGGGAAGCCGGGCACGCTTGCGTGGCCGGTGGCTTCGCTGGGCCGGCTCGACGGCGACTGCGCCCCGGGCCGGAGGGTCCGGGTCGCACCGGCAGTGCTGCCCGCGCCGGCGGAGGAGGAACTGGCCACCACGGTCGCCGACATGGTGGAGTCGACCCTCCCCGTGGGGCCGTGGCAGATGGACTTCGCCGTCACCGACGACGGCCGGCTGCAGGTGATCGAGCTGAACGGCAGGCTGGGCGGCGTGTCCAACATGAGCTGGGCGAGTACGGGCCTCGATCCGCACCTGGCCTACGCGCACGCCGTGCTGGGCCGTTGGCCGTCCGCCCGCAGCGACCGCGGGGGCCGCCTGCAGGCCCACCGCGTCGCGCTCGAACTGCCCGTGCCCAACGAGGTCGCCCTGCCGCGCCCGCCGGCGGGGACGGAGCTGATGTCCTTTCCGGGAAACCCCGCCAACCGGGGCCCGTTCACCGGCGGGTACTACCGCCCCGTCGTCTGCGTCCCGGACGACCGCGCCGACGCTGCGCGGGCCTGGCTGAGGTCCCTGCCCCCGGGAACGCTGCTGGCCGGGGCGGACGGCACGGGCGGAGCGGACGGCACGGACAGGGTGGACGAAGCGGTCGCGCAGCTGCGGCGCGGTCTGGACGGCCTGCGGCGGGGCGGCGTCACGCGAGGAGGTTGGTGATGAGCTTGCGCACCCTGCCCCTCGTGACCGGCAGGACGCCGTGGACCAGCTGGGTGCCGTAGACAACGGTGGCGCCCGGCGGCGGGCTGCAGATCCAGCGAGTGTGCGGAAGCTCGTCGAGCTTCACCGGCCCTGAGCGGGCCGTGATCTCGTGGACGAGTCGTGTTCCCGGCGCGTACGGGCCCCCGGCCGTGGTGGCCGTGTCGCTCCACAGGGCATCGGCCGAGTACGTGTCGAGGTGGAACTCGCCGCCTTCTTCGGCGTCCTGGAGGTTGAAGGCGATCCGGGCGATCCGCTGCGGCCGGGTCTGCGGGTCGCCCACGCCGTGGACGTGCGGACGGATCCGGTCGCCCGGCTTGAGGTCGTGGTACAGCCACGGATCGGTGCCCGAGGCGGAGGGGAAGACCCGGCGCAGCGCGGGCAGGGCCCGCCGCACGGCGCCGTCCAGGACGGCCTGCACCGCTTCGGGCGGCGTCGTTCCCTCGCTGGGCCGTGCGGGAACCCAGCCGGTGGAGGCGAGGTGTTCGTCCAGGACCTTGGTCAGCTCGGCCGTCTCGTCGGCGGTGAGGAAGTCCTCGACGGTCTGGACGGCCAGGGTCTCGGTCATGTGGATCACTGGCGGACTCCTCTCGTGGGCCCGTCGGCCCGGCCGTCTCCATTCCAGTGCGCGCCCGCGCCGCGGCCAAGCGTCGGCTTCGGCCAATCACGGAGGGCCGCTTGACGGTCTTCGCCCGCGTGGCGAAGGGTGAGGGCGTGACGTCCCGGGGTGCAGGCACGGACGCAAGCGTGAACACCGAGGTGCTGATCGTGGGGGCGGGGCCGACCGGGCTGCTGCTGGCGTGCGAACTGGCCCTGGCGGGCGTACGTGTCCGGGTGGTCGACCAGCGCACGACGCCCCACAGGGAGTCACGGGCGCTGAACCTCCACCCTCGCAGCATCGAGTCGATGGACATGCGCGGCCTGGCCGGCCGCTTCCTGGCGGCGGGCCGCACCGTCCCCGGCTGGCAGTTCGCCGTCAGCCTCAAGCGGCGGCTCGACTTCACCGCGCTCGACACCCGCCACCCCTACGCGCTGCTGCTCGCCCAGGTGCGGACCGAGGCACTGCTGGCCGAGCGGGCCCGCGAGCTGGGCGTGGAGGTCGGCCGCGGGTACGAGGCCGTCTCCGTCGCGCAGGACGCCCACGGCGTCGAGGCCGGTCTCTCCGGCCCCGGCGGCCCGGTCACGGTCCGCTCCTCGTACGTCGTCGGCTGCGACGGCGGGCGCAGCCGGGTGCGGCAGGCGGCCGGCATCGGGTTCCCGGGGACGCGCGAGACCATGACCGCGGTCGTGGGGGACTTCGCCGTCGCCGACCACGCCTGCAACGAACGGGCCCGGCGGCACGGCGTGCTCGTCGCCCGCCTGGAGGCGGGGCTGACCCGGTTCGTGGTCATGGACCCCCGGCGGATCCGCACGCCCTCCTGCGAACCGGTGAGCCTGGAGGAGTTCCGCAGCTCGCTGCGGCAGGTGTGCGGCACGGACTGCGGCATCGGCGAGCCCCGGTGGCTGTCGAGGTTCGGCAACACCACCCGCCTCGCCGAGACCTACCGCCGCGGCCGGGTCCTGCTCGCCGGCGATGCTGCGCACGTCCACTTCCCCGTCGGCGCCCAGGGGCTGAACACCGGGCTGCAGGACGCCATGAACCTCGGGTGGAAACTCGCCGCCACCGTCCGGGGCTGGGCGCCGCCCGGCCTGCTGGACACGTACCACGCCGAGCGGCACCCCGTCGGCCACGCCGTCACCACCGGCACCCGGGCGCAGACCCTGCTGGTGGAACTCCCCCTCACCGAGCAGTACGGACTGCCGGCGGGGCTCCTGTGCGAGCTGCTCGACACCCTCCTGGGCATGGGCGACGTCAACCGGTACCTGGCCGGCCGGATCTCCGCCCTCGACACCGCCTACCCGCCGTCCCTGCCGGACGCCGACCCGCTCACCGGTCGGCGCATGCCCGACATCGACCTGACGACGGCGGCGGGGCCGGGCCGCGTCTACGAACTCCTCCGCGACGGCCGCCTCGTCCTGCTGGACTTCGAAGACGGAGACCCTCACCCCTGCATCCGCGCCCACCCCCACCCCCGCGCCCGCGCCCGTACCGTCACCGCCCGCCGGAACGACGCCCGGTCGGACCTCGACGGCGTGAGATCCGTACTCGTCAGGCCCGACGGTCACGTCGCCTGGGCGACCCGCACCACCGACCCGCGTGCCCTGGCCGCCGAGCGGGCGCAGGCGCTGCTGGTGTGGACGGGTGCCCGGAAGGCCTGACCGTGCACGGCGAGGGTCAGGAGAAGGAGATGTTGCCCCGTCCCGCGACGGTCCGCAGCCCGCGGCCCGCGCAGCCGGTGACGTCGGTGGTGGGAATCGCCCAGCCGCGGACGTGGCGGTACGCCATCCGCCCGGAGACGACGTCGCCGCTGAGGAAGGTGTCGGCCGGGGTGTAGCCGCCACCGCCCCGCGCGGCCGGCCTCAGGCGGGAGGTGCCGGCGGTCCGGCCGCGCTGGGCCCAGCCGTGGTACCAGGTGATGGTGGCGGAGCCCTCGGGCCGGGTGGCGGTGAGGCAGTTGGCCGTCGCCGAGCCGCGCAGGACCATCCGTCCGGACCGGATTCCGCGCTGGCTGCCGCCCGGGGAGGTGCAGCGGTCGAGCAGGACCGTGCCCGTGGCCGACACCTGGCGCACGCGTCCGGTCACGGGCGGGCTGAAGACGAGGGGCTCGCCGGGGGCCGTCTGGAGGGAGCAGGCCAGAGCGGTCCCGGCCGCAGCCGTCCGGGCCGCGCCGGGTGCGGCCGTGGCCGGCGCGGCCCCGGGACCGGCGGACGTGCAGAGGGCGCCGAGGAGCAGGGCGCCCAGAGCGGCGTGGATCGTCGCGCTGCGCGGGCGGTGGGTGCGGTGGCGCGTGCGAGACAGGCGGCGCGGGCGGGGCGTGGTGGTCATGTGCGGACCTTCTTCCTCACGGTCTGTTTCTGCTGGGCCGGCACGGCACCCGTGGGAGCCGGCGGCACGAAGGCGGTATGGAGTCCGAGGCGCCGGTGGAGGCGGCGCAGCGGCGCCGGCGCCCACCAGTTGGCGCGGCCGGCCAGCCGCATGAAGGCGGGCACGAGAACGCCGCGGACGAGGGTGGCGTCCACGAGCACGGCGAGGGCGATGCCGCATCCGAACATCTTCAGCAGCACCACGTGCGAGGTCACCAGCGGCAGCACGGCGACGGCGACGAGCGACGACGCCGCGGTGATCACCCGTCCGGTGCGGGCGATGCCGTCGACGACGGCGGTGCGGCAGTCGGCGCCGGCCCGGTACTCCTCCTGGATGCGGGCCATGAGGAAGAGCTCGTAGTCCACCGAGACGCCGAAGGCGAAGCAGAACATCACCACCGGCATGGCCGTCTCCAGCTCGCCGGTCACCGCGAACGACCCGAGGAGGCCGCGCAGATGACCGTCCTGGAAGACGTGGACCATGGCTCCGAAGCTCGCGCACATGCTCAGCGCTGCCAGCAGCACGGCCTTGAGCGGGATGAGCAGCGAGCCGGTGAACAGGAAGAGCAGGACCAGCACGCATCCGGTCAGCAGCGCCCCGATGAACGGCAGTGTGTGCGCCAGGGCCGCCTTGGTGTCCAGCACGCGCGCCGGGCACCCGGTGACCAGGTGCGGGCCGGGGGAGGGCAGCGCGCGCAGGGTCCGTACGAGGGCGGCGTCGCTCGCGGGGGGACCGGATCCCGTCACCGCGAGCCAGGTGGCGCCCGTGGTGATCTGCAGCAGCGACCCGGGCGTGGGCCCGGCCGTCTGCCGCCCGTGCGCGTACGTCCCCAGGCCCGTCACCACGCTCGCGACGTCGGGTCGTTCGGACAGCCGCCGGGCGTAGGCGGTCACCTCGGCCTCCTGCTCGACGGCATCGGTGGCCGGCAACAGAACGGTGACGGCGCGGTCCCACGGGAGGGAGAAGTCGCGCTCGACCCCGGCGGCGACAGCGTGGGACTCCAGATCGGCGGGCAGCACCCGGTAGTCGGTGACGCCGAAGCGGACGTGGGCGAAGGGCAGCGCCGACGCGGCGAGCAGCAGCACGCAGCAACTGCCGGCCAGGAGCGGGCGGGCAGTGGCGGCCCGGGCGACGCGCCGCCACAGCGGGCTCTCCGCCGAGCGCGCCCGGCGCAGGCGGGCCCGTGGGGCGCCGCGGTCGATCCAGCGGCCGAACAGGACCAGCAGCGCCGGCAGGACCAGCGCCGTGGCCAGCCCGCAGCACAGCACGACCGCGATGCCCGCGCAGGCCAGGGACTGCAGGAACGGCAGGGGACACAGCAGCATGGGAGTCAGGCAGACCGCGACCGTGCCGCTGGAGAAGAGCACCGTGCGCCCGGCGGTGCGCATGGTGCGCAGCGTGGCGCCCCGGGTGTCGTGACCGCCGCCTTCCGTTTCCCCGGCGGCTTCCGCGGCGGCCCCCGCGGTGGCGAGCTCCTGGCGGAAGCGGCTGACGAGGAGCAACCCGTAGTCGACGGCCACGCCGAAGCCGAGCGCCGTGGCGACGTTCGTGGCGAGCGCGGACACGGGCATCGTCCCGGCCAGCGCGCACACCAGGGGATAGGCGCCCAGCACCGCGAACAGCCCGGTCACCACCGGCAGCAGGGCCGCGACCGGCGAGCCGAAGGCCAGCAGCAGCGCCACCGCGGCCAGCGGCACTCCGAGCAGCTCGGCCCGCAGCAACTCCTTCCCGCTGACCTCGGTGGCCTGCGCCGAGACGTAGGAGGTGCCGGTGGCCGACACCCGCAGCGGACCGTGGACCCCGGTGAAGCGCGGCACCAGCCGGGCGGCGGCCCGCGCCGTGGCCGCGTCGTCCCCCGCCAGGTCGGCCACGACCAGGACGCTGCGCCCGTTCTTGCTCAGCAGTTCGGCGGCGCCGGTGTTCCAGTACGAGTAGACGCGCTCGACACCCGGCTGCTGCGAGAGCCTGACGGTGAGGTCCAGGCCCGCCCGGGAGACGGTCTCGGAGGCGGCGGGGGAGCCGGCGTCCGCGCGCAGCACCAGGTCCGGCAGGCCCGCGTGGAAGCGTTCGGCCAGGACGGCGTCGGCGCGGGCGGCCTCGGTGCCGGTGGCGAGATAGCCGCCACCGCTGAACTGGGGGCGGGCTCCCAGCAGCCACAGCCCCAGCACCGCGCCCAGCAGGCCCGCCCCGGCCAGTACCCGCCAGGGACGGGAAACCACCCACCGCGTGATCATCTTCGTCCACCGTTCCCATCCGTCGTGACCCGGGTATACGGCGGCGGCCGGGCACTGCCGGGAGTGGCGCGCCCGCGCTCACCCGAATGCACCCGACAGGGCACGGATCGCCCGCCCCCGGCGATCCATACGGGTGGTCGGAGGTAACCGTGTTGACGCTCGTGCGGTTGGGCGGTTACGGCCGGAACGCAACCCGCACCGCAGGACTCCCCTTGGGACACCCGTGAACAAGCACGTCGCACAGGCACCGCCGTCCTCGTCCACCACCGGATCCACCGACCTCGTGGGCGAGGACCTGCCCCACCCGGACCGTTCCGTCGAACGGTGGTCCGTCAACGCCCGGGTACGGACGGCCGGGGGCCGGGAGCACAGCCTGTCCGTGCAGTTCCTGTGCCGGCGGCCGGCCGCCACAGACGAGACGGACCCGCCGGGACCCGCTGGGCGCGCCGACCGGCCCCCCGCCCACACCGTCATCTGGTCGCACGCCGACCACGTCACCGGCGACCGCACCGCCGAGTCCTGGCTGGACGGCGCCGCTTTCGCCGAGGCCCGTTCCGTCTTCGAGGACGCCTCGGCATGGGACCCCCACGTACGCCGCGCCGTCCTCGACGCCCTTGCCGGCGGCAGTCCGCTCCTGCCCGACCGGCTGCTGCGCGCACCCGTACGCCTCGCCTCGCACCGGCTGAACCTGGACTTCGGCGGCGTCGCCGCCCTCACCGGCCGCCCGGACGGCTCGTACGGAGTCGTGGTGACCGGCGAGAGCGGGGGCTTCGCCCTGACCCTCCGCCCCGGCAAACCACCCCTGTCGCTGTGCGAGGGCGGCGACGGTACGGAACCACCGCCCCGGGCCGCCCTGTTCTCCTCGTGCCGGCCGCGGATGAGAGCCGAAGGCACGGTGTCCGCCCCCGGCCGCGACCCCGTGCCCGTCACGGGAGAAGCGTGGCTGGAGCACTCCTACGGCACCGGCCCGGCGGGCGCGTACCGGCCCGGCGGTGCGGAGACCGCCTGGACCTGGGCACAGGTGCAGCTGGACAACGGCTGGGACGCGTCGCTCCTGCGCGTCAGCCTCGTTGAGGAGACCGTGTCAGGCGGGGCAGGCGCGTCAGACGCATCAGGCGTACCGGATGTGCCCGGTGTGGCGGGTGCGCCCGGCATGACGGATCCCCCGCACCTGCTCGACCGGCCCATGACCACCCACACGACGCAGGCACAGCACACGATGTGCACGGTCGCCGGTCCGGACGGGCGCGGCCGGCAGGTCCGTGCCGAGCTGTGGACCGCGCACTGCTGGGAATCCTCCTCCAGCATGAACTCCTACCCCGTCGTCACCCGGCTGCGGATCGCCGGAGCGGACCTCGACGTGCGGCTCGTCGCGTCCCCCTACGATCAGGAGGTCGTGTCGATGTCCCACGGCCGCGCCTTGTGGCACGGCCGGTGCCGGGTGGAGGGCACGATGGGCGGAGAGCCCGTCGCCGGCCACGCGCGCGTGGAGTTCGTCCCGCCCAACACCATCGGTGACCTCGAAGACTTCATGCGCCGCATCGGCCGGATCACGCGGGCGGAAGTGCGCCGGCTCTACCCCGGCACCCCCGACCCCCTGGCGGTGGGCACCCTGGCCGGCCTCGAAGGACACGTCCCGCTCGACGAGGCCTCGTGCGGCGAGGTGCACGCCGGACTCGTCCTGCCCGTACGCCACCTCGCCGACCTGGGCGGAAAGTCGTGGCGCTCCTTCGCCTCCGTCTGCGTCATGGCCCTCTTCGACGGGTCCGCCGAGCGCTACCGCCCCCTGATGGCCGTCACCGAGCTGATGCACACCGGGTCCCTCATCGTCGACGACGTGGAAGACGCCTCCCCCATGCGGCGCGGCGGACCCACCGTCCACGAAGTCTTCGGCCTGCCGACCGCCGTCAACGCGGGCACGGCCGCCTACTTCGTCTTCGACCGCGTGGCGGACGACATCCTGCCCGACGACCCCGTGCTGCGCCTGCGCGTACACCGGGCCTACCTGCGCGCGCTGCGCGCGGGCCACGCCGGGCAGGCCCTCGACATCGCCGGCCACGAGCAGGCCATGGACGCGGCCGTGGCGAGCGGCGACGCCTCGGTGCTGCTGCAGCGGCTGCACTCCACCCACCGGCTGAAGTCCGGCCTGCCCGTACGGATGTTCGCCGAGGCCAGCGCCCTGCTCGCCGGTGCCACGGAGGCGGAGACCGCCGCCGTCGGCAGCTACTTCGAAGCCCTCGGCGTGGCCTACCAGATCAGCGACGACGTCGCGGACCTCCGCGGCATCGGCACCGTCAGGCACGGGGGCCGCCGCCGCGCGGCCAAGCGCGTGGCCGAGGACCTGCTCAACGGCAAGGTCACGGTGCCGCTCGCGCACGCCGTGGGCCTGCTGCCACCCGACCGCCTGCGCGCCGTGTGGCAGGCCGTGCGCGGCGGCTGCGCCACTCCGCGGGCGGCGGAAGCCGTCGCCGCCGTCCTCACCGAGTGCGGTGCGGTGGACGCCGCCCGCGCCCACGCCCGGTCCCTCCTCGAAGAGGCCTGGCCGGCCCTCGACCGCGCCCTGCCGCCGACCATGCCCAAGGCGATCCTGCGCGGCCTGGGCTGGTACGCGGCCGAGCGCGAGGACGACGTTCCCGACCCGTCCACGGACAGCCGGCCCCCCGCCCCGCGCAAGCCGCTGCACCTGACCGGCGACCGGGTCTGACGGGCGTCATGTGCGGCCGTTACGTCTCCACCCGCAGCCCGCAGGACCTGGCCGGGCTGTTCTCCGTCACCCAGTGGGACCCGGAGCCGCTCCTCGCACCGAGCTGGAACGTCGCCCCCACCGATGACGTGTGGGCCGTACTGGAGCGCGCCGACCGCGAGAGCGGCGCGATCGAACGGCACCTGCGGGCACTGCGGTGGGGCCTGGTGCCGTCCTGGGCGAAGAGCCTGAGCACCGGCGCCAAGATGATCAACGCCAGGGTGGAGACGGTGCACGAGAAGCCCGCCTTCCGCCGCGCCTTCGCCAAACACCGCTGCCTGCTGCCGGCCGACGGCTTCTACGAGTGGGAGGCCGTCGCCGCGACCCCGGCCACGAAGGCCCGCAAGCAGCCGTACTTCATCAGTCCCGCGGACGGTCAGGTGATGGCGCTGGCGGGACTGTACGAGTTCTGGCGCGACCCGGCCACCGGCGACGACGGACCGGCGGTGTGGTGGACCACCTGCAGCATCATCACCACCGAGGCCACGGACGCCGCCGGCCGTATCCACCCCCGCATGCCACTGGCCATCGCCCCGGCCGACTACGCCGCCTGGCTCGACCCCGCCCACCAGGACCCCGAAGAGCTCCGCGCGCTCCTGACCACTCCCGCCGGCGGCGACCTCGCCGCCCGCGCCGTGTCGACCGCGGTCAACGACGTCCGCAACAACGGCCCCCACTTGCTGGACGACGCCCCCGGCCGGGACGACGCCTCCGGCGCCACGGGCCCGTAATCGAGGTGATCGCACGGGGCGCCCACGTCCGGCGGAAACGTCAGCGCCGGCGTCGTCCGCATCGGCGACACCGTCCGCCGCCCCGCGGGCCCGTGGACCCCGGCCGTGCACGCACTGCTGAACCACCTGCACGCGACGGGCTTCAGGGCGGCACCCCGCCCCCTCGGCATCGACGACCGGGGCCGGGAGGTGCTGACCTTCGCCCCGGGCGAGACGGTCTGGCCGGACCGGTTCGCCCTGCTGGAGCCTCCGCGGAAGCCGGCTCGTGTCGCCCGCCTGATCAGGGACTTCCACGACGCCGCGGAGGGCTTCACGCCACCGGCCGACGCCCAGTGGCAGTCGCCTGTGCCGCGCACGGCTTCGTCCCGCTGTCCGCGGGCCCCGCCCGGCAGCGCACCGACGCGGCCGGCCGCCTGAGGATCTTCGCCGACGTCTACGGAAGGTTATGGTGACACCTGGCGGAACGACACCGCCTACATCGAGGAGCGCGAGGAACAGTGGGCGCGGGCCTTGCTCGTCGGCTGAGCCCGGTCCGGAGCGGCAGCGCCGCTACGGAGACGGCCGTTCGAAACCGGGGCGGCCCGCCCGGCAGATCAGGGTGGCGGCGGTCGAGACGGGGGCGCCCGGGCGGGTGACGTAGGGGAGGGTCCGGTAGTCGGCGCGGGCCTGCGTCGGGGTGAGGGTGACGACGACGTAGCCGCGGCGCTTGGCGTAGTACGCCATGTGCGGGTTGACGGCGAGGAGGCTCTCCCAGTCCTCCGGCTTCTCGACTCCGTCGGCTCCGCTGGAGATGGACGTGCCGAGGATCTCGACGCCGCGCGTGGGGGAGGACGGATTGTCGAAGTCCTCCTTGATGTCCATGCCGAGGTGGATGTGCGAGTCACCCGAGAGCACCATGAGGTTGGTGATCCGCGCGGTGTGCGCGGCGTCGAGGAGCCGCTTGCGGGCCACCGGGTACCCGTCCCAGGCGTCCATGGACAGAGGAGAGTTCTCGCGGCTCAGCCGGCGCCGCGAGAAGGCGACCTGCTGGGGGAGGACGTTCCAGACGGCCGAGGAGCTGCGGAATCCATTCGCCAGCCACTGCTCCTGCGCGGGGCCGAGGAGCGTGCGGGAGGGGTCTTCGGAAGCCGGGCCGGGCTGCTTCCAGCCGTCGCCGTACGCCTGGTCCGAGCGGTACTGCCGCGTGTCCAGGACGTCGAACTGGGCGAGCCGCCCGTAGCGGAACCGCCGGAACAGCCGCATGTCCGGCCCCGTGGGGTGCGGCAGGCGCAGGGGCATGTTCTCCCAGTACGCCCGGTAGGCGGCGGCCCGGCGCAGCAGGAACGCGTCGGCCGGGTCCTCGTCCTGCGACACGGCCGCCGCGTAGTTGTTCTCCACCTCGTGGTCGTCCCAGGTGACGCACCAGGGGTGGGCGGCGTGCGCGGCCTGCAGGTCCGGGTCGGACTTGCCCAGGGCGTAGCGCAGGCGGTAGTCCGCCAGCGTGACGGTCTCGTGCGCGAAGACGTCGGGGAGCCGGCTGCCCTCCGGGAGCCGGCGGTCCCCGGCCTGGGCGTCGATGGCGTTCTCGTAGATGTAGTCGCCCAGGAAGAAGACCACGTCGAGGTCCTCGCGGGCCAGGTGCGCCAGCGCGGTGTAGTACCCCTCGTCGTACTGCTGGCACGAGGCCACGCCCAGGCGCAGCTGCGCGGGAGAGCTGCCGGGAGCCGGAGCGGTGCGGGTCCGGCCGACGGGGCTCACCCAGGAGCCGGTTCTGAAGCGGTACCAGTAGGTGCGCCCCGCCTTGAGCCCCCGGGCGTCGGCGTGCACGCTGTACCCGAAGTCGGCGTCGGCGGCGGCCTGTCCCCGGCGCACGACGCGCGAGAACCGTTCGTCCTCCGAGACCTCCCAGCGCACGGGGACCACCCCTGAGGGCGGCAGCCCGCCGCCCGGTTCCCACGGGCGCGGCGCCAGCCGCGTCCACAGCACCACGGCGTCCGGAAGGGGGTCGCCGGAGGCGATGCCGAGGGTGAAGGGGTCGTCGCCGAGGACACGGTCACCGAGCTCCTCGGCTCTCGCGCGGCCGGGCTCGGTCGTGAACGCCAGCACGGTCGCGGCCGCCGTCAGTGTGAGGAATCTGCGTCTGAGGTACGAGATCGATGCGGTGCCGGGCCGGTCGTGGCCCTGATGTCCCGTCATGGCGTGACTTTTCCCTCCAGGATCGCCGGTCACTCCCGCAGAGGGGATACCCAGGAGGAAGCGCCGTCTCCCGTGCAAGGGCGGCACGCGGGCGCCCCCGCCGCCCCGGCTACGCCAGCAGCAGGGCCCGGTCCCAGGCCGGAGGCACGTCCGTGGCCGCGCCCAGCAGGGCGAGCACCATGCCGGACGCGCCGTCGAGGAAGCCGGGTCCGCCGGCCGCAGGAACCGCTGCGGAGGCGAGACTGCGGGCACAGGCGACGAGTTCGGGGTCGCCGGTGTCGTGGGCGAAGCGCGACGTGATCTGGAGCAGGCCCGCCACCCCGTGGCAGAGGCCGGGATCGCCGTCGATGCGGCGCTCTTCGGGGGGCCGCCGGTGCACGGCCCGCAGCGTACGCACCGCGAGGTCGCACAGGGCGCGGTCGCCGAGCGCCGCACCCGCGAGCCACAGGGCGCGGGCCATGCCGGGGCCGCCCCGGCACCACGAGGCGCGTACGGTACGGCCGGCGGTCGTGGCGGGCCAGTTCGGGCCCCAGGCGTCGTCGCTGCGACGGGCGTTGACGACGTCGGCGAGCCGGCCGACGGCTTCGCGCTGCCCGGGCACGGCGACACCCTCCGCGAGGGCCAGCGACAGCAGGGCGAGGGGGCCGGACAGCCCGTGCGCCGCCCCCGGTTCGGGGAGAGCCTCCAGCCGAATGCGCGTCAGGGCGGTGAGCACCGCCTGCAGCGCGGCCGACGCCCTCGGCTCCCGGTGCCGGCACAGCAGGTACGCTCCCGCGCCCGCCAGGCCGGAGACGACGTCGACGTCGGAGGCGCGGACGGGTGCCGACCCGCACCCGAGCGCCCCCGCCCTGGTGAGGGATTCCCGGACCACGCGGTCGTGGAGGGCCGGCAGGGCCGGTTCGTCCCGCGAGACCGCCCACGTGGCGAAGGCCAGGCCCGCCACGCCGCCGAAGAGGCCGGCCGAGGCGCCGAGCTGCTCGTACCCCCTGATCGCGGCGGTCAGATACTGCTCGGCGGGCGGCCCCCAGCCGCGTCCCGGCAGGCAACGGTCCAGCTGGTGGAACGCGAGGGCCGGGCCGGCGCCACCGCCGGCGAGGTCGGGGCGCACACGGCGGGGCACGCGGTGCGGCCTCACGGTGGACGTGATGCGGTCGAGGACGGTGGCGGAGGCGCGGGGGGACAGCACGGCCGCCCATGTTCCGTCGGTCACGTGCTGTCCCATTCGTTCGTTCCGCCCGTGCGGGAGAAGGCTTACGGCGGGCAGCGCGGCGGGTCCGTGCACTGACCGCTCGTGTGGTCGGTGTCACAGCACATGGCCGGTTCCAGCGCCTGCTCCTCGGTCTCGGGCAGCTCTTGCAGCTCCAGAACGGTTTCCTCCATTCCTCTCACCTCCTCTCACTTCTTCTCGCTTCCTCTCACCTCCTCTCACTTCCTCGCCGTCACCCCTGATCCGCGCGGTCCGCCGTCCAGGGGCGGGCGCCGCCGTGTTTGATGCGCAGCAGCAGGTCCAGGGCGCCCGCGAGGCCCACCTGGTAGCTCACGCAGAACCCGCGCAGCGTGTCGTCGGGTACGACCAGCAGCCCGCCCTGCCGGGCAGCCCGCGCGTACAGGCAGAAGGCCGCCTCCGCGGCCCGGGTGCGGTAGGCCGCGTCGCCCGTCATGCCGGCCAGGTCGAGGAGCAACTGGGCGTTTCCGGCCACGCCGTGGCAGGTGCCCGGACCGACCCGCCAGCGGTCCCGGTGGGCCGCGCGCCCCGCCCGCTCCGCGTACTCGCGGAACAGCGGGTCACCGGTCAGCTGCCACAGCCTGATGAGCGCGGTGCCGATGCCGGAGGCGCCGTTGCACCAGAAGTCGAGGCCGGTCCGCTCCGTACGGCCCGGCCCCTTGGGCCAGACCGCGATGTCGCCTCGGCGCTCGGCCACGGCGCACAGGGCGTGCCCGCCGCCGATCGCGATGTCGACGAGCTCGGGCCGCCCGAGGTCGCGCCCGGCGGCGAGCAGGAACGCGACGTGGCCGGCGACGCCGTGCGCGAAACCGTAGACGGCGGAGCCGGAGAGCTCGCGGCGGTACGGCGGCCCGACCGGCCAGTCGACCCCGGTCCCGGTCCCGGCCCCGGCCCCGGTCTCGGCTTCCGCGGTGCACCGGAGCACGCCGTCCGCGCACTGCGAGGCGCGTTCGGCGAAACGGGGGTCGCCCGTGGAGTGCCACAGGTGCAGCTGGGCCAGGCCGGCGCCGGCCAAGCCGTGGCACACGTCGGGGTTGGACCACTCCAGCGGGATGCGCAGGGCGTACGCGCGGGCGCGGTCGGCGAGCCCGGAGTCCCCCAGCGTCAGTGCCGCGTCGTGGAGCGCCCAGACCGTGCCCGAGCGGCCGAAGTACAGCCCGGGCAGCACGCGCCCGGGGAGGGCGAGCTGCGCGTCGAGCCAGTGGGCGGCGGTACGCAGCAGGGGTTCGGCCTCGGGCGCTTCTCCCGTACGGACGGCCCTGTCGAGGACGGCCAGAACACCGGCCGCGCCCTGCTGGACGCTGCAGGGGTCACCTTCCGGCAGCGAGCGCGGCCGGGGCCAGAGGTGCACGGCGGCCGGGTCGGCGGTCGCGGAGATGTGGGCGAGTCCGTCGTGCAACAGCCGGTCGAGCGCTGCCCCTTCCAGCAGCGGGCCGGGGGCCGGGGCCGGAGCTGCTGTGGGGGCCGGCGGTGCGGCCCGGAGGAACGCGGCGGCCTTGTCGAGCGGCCAGCGGTCCGGCGCGTCGGCCGTCAGCCCGAGGACGAGGGGCGCGAGAGCGGCCAGGGCAGGACAGTCCGCGGCGGCGGCCTCCACCATCCTTGCGAGGCGTTCACCCACGGGCCGTGCGGGCGGGGTGTCCGGGGCGAGCAGCGGGTTGAGACCGGTGGTGGCGTTGAGCAGGGTGGCGCCCAGGCTGAAGCAGTCCGCTTCGGGGCCGGGTACGGGTACGGGCAGGGGTGCGGTGCCTGCGCGGGAAAGGTATTCGGGTGCGGTGAAACCCTGGGTGCCCGCCACGTGGGTGTCCGCACCGCCGGCGCGCACTGCGCATTCGAGGTCGACCAGGACGGGGGTGCTGCGGGCGCCGCCCGACCCTTCGGTGCCGCCGGGCCTCATCACGACGTTGGTCGGCTTGAGGTCGCGCAGAAGGAAACCGGCGGCGTGCACGTCACCGACCGCGCGGGTGAGTTCACGCGCGAGGTGCCACGCGGCAGCGACCGGCAGCCGGCCTCCGTGGTGTGACGCCTCTTCCGCCGACCACCGGTGCAGGTTCTCGCCCTCGATCAATTCCTCGGCGAGGAAGACGTGCCCGCCGGCTTCGAAGACCTCGCGCGGAGCAGGGGCGATGCCGAGCGGCGCCAGACGGGCCAGCACGTCGGCCTCGTAGCGCAGCCAGTCCCGGGCGTCCGTCCCGCCGGGCTGCGCGCCGACGTGCGGGCGGGCCTCCTTCAGCAGGACGTCCTCGCCGGTGAGCCGGTCCCGCGCGCGGTAGACGCCTCCGCGGTTGGAGTGGCGGATCGCCTCGCGGACGAGGTACCGGCCGGCGAGGAGGACCGGGCCGCCACGGGCGCCCTCGGTGCGTGCGGCGGTAGGAAGGCCGAACGGCGGCCGCGCCCAGGCGGGAGGGGAGAACCACGGGTTGCGTTCGTCCGCCGTCAGGGTTCCGTCCGGCGCCCGCAGCCGGCCGCGGTAGAAGCCTTCGTCGTCGAGTTCGCGCGGTGGTGCGAAGCAGCCGTAGCGGTAGTGCACCGGACTGCCCGGCCGGTACCGCCGGTCCGACAGGATCGCCGGCCCCGCCAGCCCGAACGTGGCCCGGTGCAACTCCTCCGCGAGCGCGCGCGTCTGGTCGTCGTCGGCGGGGTAGGCGGTGAGGAACTTCCCCGAGTGCTCCCGCGGGGCCCGGACCGACGTGAGGTCGGCGGTGACGCGCGGCGACACCGCGAACTTGAACGCGCACCTGCGGGCCACCAGGACGGCCGCCGCGCCCTCCAGCACCAGGGGAGCGGAGTCGACCGTCGCCGACAGGTGTATCTTCCAGCCCTGTCTGCGGGGCCGGTGCCCCACCGGCGTGACCATGCACCAGGTCTCGCCGTCCCGCAGTCGCCACGAGGACCGCTCGGCCCCCAGGATCCGCAGGGCAACGGACTGGTAGCTCGCCCGGGGGCTGACCGTCACGCCCGCCAGAGTGGCACGGTAGTCCTCCGCCGTCGAGGCCGCGGGCGGAACGGTCTTGCGAAACTCACCCTTCCTCGTGGTGGCTCTCCGGTTCGCAGATTGCGTCCGACCAGTCCGTGCCGAGCGTTGCGGCCAGACGCTCCAGCGCCTGTCCGGTGCGTCCGTACGCGACGAGCTCGGAGTCGCCGTACCCCGTGTTGTGGCCCACGATGACGTCCGGGCCGCGGGGTAGCCCCACCGGCCTTGCCGTAGCCGTACGGCGCAGGACCGGGTGCGAACGTTCGGAGCTCTTTCCTCCGGATGGAGTTTCTGGAGTCATAAGGAGATGTGGGGCACAGGAGCGTCGTGCCGTCCCTGTGGAGGACACTTCAGGAATATGCCTACGCCCCGTCCCACCCCGATGCGCGGCGTCCTCTTCCGGTACCCGTGGCGCTGCAAGGGCAACCTCTTGCGCAGCGCACAGCCCGCACGCCGGCAAGGCACTGCATCAGGGAACACCCCGATGACTGGAGGGCCATGGGACCGATGTTACGAGGTGGGGTAAGCAGCCGGTTCGCCGATACGATCAAGGTGAACATCAAGCACTGCACCCGAGAGTACAGGCGGCGCGAGCAAGCAAGCGTCGAACGGCTGGGTGGGTCCGCGAGCGCGTCACGTCGCGGCACTGTGGAGATCCGCGCGGTAGGTACCCTGGCGAGGCCGCCGCGGGAGTTCCCCGAGCCGGACGGGCCCGGGGCCGCCCGGCTCGACGGGCTCGAAAAGGCGCTGGCCGCCGTCGGAGAGGCCTTCCCGTGCCTGGGCACAGACCTCGAGATGTGCCGCCTGGCGGGCAGGATGCTGGAGGGCGCCTGGTACGAGCGGGCATCGTCCGGCCCGCTTCCGGAGAAAGGCACAGGAGAGGACTTTCCCTGTTCGTGCGTCCTCTGCTCCCACCTTCCGGTGCCGCCTCCCCGCCATCTGCGCGATTACGCCTGGCGCCGCAGCGACGGCCTGCCGCTCGCCGTGAAGACGTGGCCCTACCGGAAGGAGTTCGATTGTGTCCTGACCGGCGGCTGGGTGTGGAACCGGGCCTTGCAGGACGCCGAAACGGGCCTCGGCCTGCGGCACCGCTACGAGGACGACATCCTTACCTTCCCCGAGTACAAGCGAGCCGGCATGACGATGGACATTGCCGGTACGACCCGGTCCGTCGAGGAGGGGCTGGCGAAGGACTTCAGCATCAACGGAGCGCGAGCACTGGTCAGCGGGCTCTTCACCGAGTACAAGCGCTGCGTGGACGAGTACTGGATCGGCCGCCACCGGGCGGGTTCGGTCTCGCTCCCGCAGTCCACACCGCTGGACATGACCACGTACACCATGCTCCAGACGATGGACTGCCTCTGGTGGCACGTACCACCCGACGACCAGCTCTGGTTGGAGGAGAACCTCACCACCCTGGTCCTGTCGCGTGTCGTGGACGACATGGTGGACGTCAGGGCTGACGCCGTCACCGGTGAGATCAACAACTTCTGGCTCGCCTCCATGCCCGTCCACGACAAGACGGCCTTGGCGGCGTGCGTCATCGCGCTCAACAAGTACCAGTGCATGCCGGAAGCCCTCGGAGTGCTGTGGAACGTCGAGCTGGTCGGGAACACAGCCGTGTGGATGGCTCTGAACGGCCGTCACGCCCTCTGGTTCGACGGAATTGCCGGCCGCATGCCCGCGGCGGACGACTGCGTGCTCTGCCGGCTCCAGCCGAACCCCTGCACCGGGCTGCTCACCTCGGGCGTGACCCTGCGGCTGGGTGAGCGGTTCGGTGGCCGGCGTCTCGGCCGGCGGGCGGCTGAGCTTTCGGCCCGCTGCCGGAAGGTCCACCCCGAGGCGTGGGAGACATTCCATGACGAGCTCGGGGCGTTCGAAACCCTGCACGGTGAATGGCACGGCGACGTGGACACCACCTGGGAGATCCTGCGCCGCACCTACGTGGCGGGCGTGCTCGCCTGTCTCGCGGGCGGCGAGGGCGCACGGGACGTCCAGGATGCCTCGGGGCCACTGGGAGCGGACCTGTTCCACACCCTGAGCCTGGGCGGAGCACCGGGCTGGCGGGAGAACACCACACTTCTCGTCTACATGTTCGGGTGTGCGCACCCGCACTTCTTGTGGAACACGCTCGGCCACGCGCGCACCTCCATGGGCGGGGACTGGCTGGACGGCTGACGGGGAACACCGGTGCGGCCCTCGTGACGGCATCATCCCGTCGGGAGGGCCGTGCGGTGCACGGCTGTCAAGACTCTTGCTGCTCGTTGCAGTGGCCTGTATCGCGTCATTGCCCTGTCTGTTCCGGCCGTATCCGGACCCGCCGGGGTGACAGGCGGGACTGATGCTGCCAACAGTTGGAGGGTTCCCTGAACCGACCGGAAGGGGCCGCTGATGCGGTGGAGAAGGGCTGGACTCTCACTGGGAATGCTCGCCGCGCTCGCGGTGCCTGCGATCGGGACGGCGGCGGCTGCACCGGGCAAGAAGAAGATCAGCGCGGATGGCAAGGTCGGCCCCAACACCTGGTACTACCTGCGCACTCCGGGCGCGTAGCTCGCAACAACGCACACCGGGGGCCGCGCACGTCAAGCGCCCAGCGCCCCCGCGCGGTGGGCGGACGGGCTGGTGCCGCGGACGCGTTTGAAGGCCGTGCTGAAGGCGAAGCCGTCCGCGTACCCGACCTCCTTGGCCACCGCCGTGACCGTGGCCCCGGGTGCGCGGAGCCGGTCGGCGGCCAGGGTCATGCGCCAGTCGGTGAGGTAGGTCAGGGGCGGTCTGCCGACCAGGGCCGAGAAGCGGCGGGCGAACGCGGTCCGGGACATGCCCGCTTCTGCCGCGAGCGAGCCGACCGTCCACGGCCGGGCGGGCTCCTCGTGCAGCCTGCGCAGGACGTGCCCGATGTCCGGATCGGCGAGGGCGCGGTAGCCGGGAGGCGGGGTGGCGCCCGGCCGGGCGAACCACGTGCGCAGGGCCCGTACGAGCAGGAGGTCCAGGAAGCGGTCCAGGACGACCTGCTGCCCCGGTTCGTCGTGCTTGACCTCGGCGGCGATCAGGTCGAGGAGCGCGGACAGGCCCGGGTCCGGGCGCACGATCGCGAGCGGGGGCAGCGCGTCGAGCAACGGCCGGCACAGGTCGCCGCCGACCCGGTACCCGGCGGTGACCAGCAGGTCCGTCGCACTGCCGGCCGTCTCCCCGACGGTGCGGCCGGTCACTCGCCAGTTGCGGCCCTTCTCCGCGGGGTCGTCCACGAGGGTGCAGCGGTCGTCGCCGTCGACGCGTACGCGCGGCCTGCTGTCCGGGTGGTCCGCCACGGTGTAGGGCGACCGCGTCCGCACGAGGGCGATGCCGCCCCGCGGCAGCTCGACCGGCTCGCCCGCGTCGGGCACGAGCCAGGCGTCGCCGCGCAGCATCGCGCTGAGCGTGAGCGGAGCGGGATCGGTGAACCGCATGCCCCAGGGCGGGACGCTCACCGTGCTGCAGAACACCGCCCCGCGCGCCCTGACCCCGGAGAGGTAATCGTCGAGAAGATCCACACCCGAACGGTACCGGCGCACCTGGAACGGATGGGGTGGGACGGGGTGGACTGGGTGGGACGATCACGCATGGATCCGGCCGCATCAGCCATGGAACGTGCCGTCCGGCCCCGGTTGACTGACGGACATGACACAGATCCTCGTGCTCGGCGCCACCGGCAAGACCGGGAGCCGCCTCGTCCCCCGCCTCCAGGCCCTCGGCCACACCGTCCGGTCCGCCTCCCGCTCGTCGGCGACCCGCTTCGACTGGACCGACCGATCCACCTGGGACCCGGCGCTGTCCGGCGCCGAGGCCGTGTACTTCGTTCCCACCGAAACGCTCGGCCTGCCCGAGCGCGCCGAGCTGGTGGACCGGGCGAAGGCAGCCGGCGTCCGCCGGATCGTCCAGCTGTCGGTGCGCGGCCTCGACGCCGACGGCGGCGTACCGGAGACGGAGGCCGCGGTCCGGCAGTCGGGGCTGGAGTGGACGATGCTGCGCCCCTGCTGGTTCTCGCAGGACTTCGCCGCCCCGGACTTCTTCCTGCCGGCGGTCCTCGCCGGCGAGCTCACGACCCCCGCCGGGGACGGACGCGAACCGTTCGTCGACGTGGACGACATCGCCGACGTGGCGGCCGCCGCCCTCACCGGTGACGGCCACGCCGGCAAGGCCTACGACCTGTCCGGCCCCCGGGCCCTCACCTTCGCCGAGGCCCTTGCCGTCATCGGTGACGCCGTCGGACGCGAGCTGCGCCACCGGCACCAGGACCCGGCCGCCTATGTGGCCGCCCAGGTCGCGGCCGGCCACGCCGTCGCGGACGCCGAAGCCGTCGCCTCCTTCCTGGACGGCATACGCCGCGGCGAGGACGACTACGTCAGCACCGGTGTGCAGGAGGCGCTCGGCCGCGCTCCGCGCCCCTTCGAGGAGTACGTGCGGGCGACGGCGCCGACGGGCGTGTGGAACCCCTGACCGGACGGCCGGACCGGCACCGGCACCGGTACCGGCCCCCGGGACGCCCCGCGGCGGTTTGTATTCTCGGGCACGCGATCTCATCGACAGGCAGTCGGCGAGGAAGACAGCCGGCGACCGGCACCCGGGAGAGGAAACACCATGACCACCGAGCTGAGCCCCGACACCCTCACCGGGCTCCTCCAGCAGGCCCGCGAGGACTACCGGGACCTCGCGGGACGGGGCCTCTCGCTCGACCTCACCCGGGGCAAGCCGGCTCCCGACCAGCTCGACCTCTCCGAGGGCCTGCTGAGCCTGCCCGGCGGGCGCCACACCTCGGCCGACGGCACGGACGTGCGCAACTACGGCGGGCTGCAGGGCCTGCCCGAGCTCCGGGAGATCTTCGCCGGTGCGCTCCAGGTGCCGGCCGCCCAGCTGCTCGCGGCCGGGAACTCCAGCCTCGAGCTGATGCACGACTGCCTGGTGCACGCCCTGCTGAGCGTGCTGCCGGGCGCCGAGTCGCGCTGGGTGGAGCAGGAGCGGATAGCGTTCCTGTGCCCGGTCCCCGGCTACGACCGGCACTTCGCCCTCTGCGAGCGCTTCGGGATCGACATGATCCCGGTGCCGATGACGGCCGAAGGCCCGGACATGGACGTCGTGGAGCGGCTCGTCGCCGAGGACCCGGCGGTCAAGGGCATCTGGTGCGTGCCGAAGTACAGCAACCCCGACGGCGTCTGCTACAGCGACGCGACCGTGGCGCGCCTGGCCTCGATGACCACGGCCGCGCCGGACTTCCGGATCTTCTGGGACAACGCCTACGCCGTCCACCACCTCACCGACGAGCCCGTCGAGATCGCCGACCTGCTCGCGGCCTGCGCCGAGGCCGGGAACCCGGACCGGACGTTCGTGTTCGGCTCCACCTCGAAGATCACTGCGGCGGGCGCGGGCGTCGCCTTCTTCGGCTCGTCGCCCGCGAACGTGCAGTGGCTGCTCGCCAACAACGGCAAGCGGTCGATCGGCCCCGACAAGGTCAACCAGCTGCGGCACGCGATGTTCCTGCGGGACGAAGCCGGCCTGCAGGCCCACATGGAGCGCCAGCGCGCCCTGCTGCAGCCCAAGTTCGAGGCGGTCGCGCGCATCCTGGACGCCGAGCTCGGCGGCACCGGGCTCGCGACCTGGACCTCCCCCAAGGGCGGCTACTTCGTGACCCTCGAAGTGCAGGACGGCTGCGCCAAGGAGGTCGTACGCCGGGCCGCCGAGGCGGGCATCGTGCTCACCCCGGCCGGTGCCACGCACCCGTACGGCAACGATCCGCGCGACACGGTCATCCGTATCGCGCCCAGCTACCCCGGCCTCGCGGAACTGGAGCAGGCGATCGCGGGCCTCGCCGTCTGCGTCCGCCTCGTGGGGTACGAGCAGCAGGCCGGCTAGCCGGCACGGACCGGCCCCCGACGCCGGGCCGCCCCCTCCGGGGGGTCGGGCCCGGCGCCGGGGCGGTCTCGGGAGCCGCCGCTGCGGCAGTCGCGAGCCCTACTGCGGCACCCTTGCGCCGGACAGCGGGCGTGTAGTCGGCTGAGGCTCATGAGGATGAGGCAGAGAAGCGTTGCCACGCTGATTGCCGTCGTGGCCATGGG
The DNA here is from genome assembly GCF_051386455.1 of Streptomyces sp. URMC 124. Classification (NCBI taxonomy): domain Bacteria; kingdom Bacillati; phylum Actinomycetota; class Actinomycetes; order Kitasatosporales; family Streptomycetaceae; genus Streptomyces; species Streptomyces sp. URMC 124. Next base: position 3,072 of record NZ_JBPQTS010000110.1, on the reverse strand, counting down.
ATCCCTTGTCGCGGGCGCACCGCTTCCGGGTGCGCGAGCCGCCGAATCCGGCGCCGGAGGTTCGCCGTCGCCGTCCGGTGCCCACCCGCCGGAGCCGGGGACCGACCTTGAGCCGGGGACCGACCTCGCGCCGGGGATCGACCTGGAGACCGTGACGATCCCGCAATTGCAGGCCCGCATGACGGACGGGTCGCTGACTTCGTCGGCCCTGACCGCCGCCTACCTGCGGCGGATCAAGACCGTCGACCCCCGGATCCATGCGGTGCTGCGCACCGACCCGACAGCGCTGCGCCAGGCGGCCGCCAGCGACGTCAGACACCGCCACGGCCGCGCCCGGAGCCCGCTCGACGGCATCCCCGTCCTGCTCAAGGACAACGTGAACACCCGGGACATGCCCACGACGGCCGGATCGCAGGCACTGGCCGGCAGCCCGCCCGGCACCGACGCGGCCCTGGTGAAGCGCCTGCGGGACGCGGGCGCGGTGATCCTCGGCAAGACCAACCTGTCCGAGTGGGCGAACTTCCGCGCCGCCAAGCCGACGTCGGGGTGGTCGGCGGTGGGCGGGCAGACCAGCAACCCCTACGTCCTGGACCGCAACCCGTGCGGGTCGTCCTCCGGCTCGGCCGCCGCGCTCGCCGCGTCCCTGGCGCAGGTGGCGATCGGTACCGAGACGGACGGCTCCATCGTGTGCCCGGCCGGGATGAACGGCGTCGTCGGCCACAAGCCCAGCCTCGGCCTGGTCAGCGGGGCCGGCGTGGTGCCGATCTCCGCCGAGCAGGACACCGCGGGGCCGATGGCGCGCAACGTGATCGATGCGGCGCTGACGTTTTCGGTGCTCCGTGGCGACGAGGGTGTCGTGCGTGGTGAAGGTGTCGTGCGTGGCGAGGGCGCCGTGCGTGAGGAGGGTGGTGCGGGCCTCGCCACGCGCCCTGACGGCCTTGCCGGCCCTGCCGGCGGCAGCCTGCGCGGCAAACGGATCGGCCTGTGGCGGCTGCCCTCGCTCGGACCCGAGGTGGACGCCTTGATGACGCGTACCGCGGAGAAGCTCCGCGGCGCGGGAGCCGAAGTCGTCCAGGTGACGCCCCCGTACCAGGAGCGCCTCGCCCAGCTCGAATTCCCGGCGCTGCTGAGCGAGTTCCACCGGGACATCGACGCGTACCTCGCCACGCGCAAGGGGCCCCGCAACCTCGCCGAGCTGATCGAGTTCACCCGTACCCACCCCGCGGAGCGAACGTGCTTCGCGGGTCAGGAGCTCTTCGAGCAGGCCCTCGCCGCGCCTCCCACCACCGACCCGGGCTACCGGGCCATGCGCGCGGAACTGAAGGACCTCTCCCGGCGTTCCCTGGACGAGACCCTGGCCGCCCACCGGCTGGACGCCATCGCCGCGCCCACGAACCCACCTGCCTGGACCACCGACTGTGCACGGGGTGACAACGACGTGATCCCCTCCTCCACGCCCGCGGCCGTGGCGGGGTACCCGTCGCTGTCGGTGCCCGCCGGCTTCGTGGGCGAGCTGCCCGTAGGCCTGCTCCTGATGACCGGCGACCGCCGGGATGCCGGGCTGCTGTCGCTGGGGGCGGCCGTGGAGCAGCGGCTGAAGGCCTGGCGAGCGCCGCGCTACCTGCCGTCGGTGGGCTCCGGAAGCTAGCACCGGCGGTGCCCCGACCGGCACCCGGGCATAGAGACGCGGACCCCGGCCTTTACGATCTCCGGTGGGTCGTGGAGGCCGGCCGGCGTTCTTGCGAGAGCGACGCAGGTCATAGCCACGGACGGAACCGGGGGAAGGCTCTGCCCCTCCACCTGGTCGGGAACACATGGTCATGTCCTTCGGGGCAGTAGCAGGAATGTCCGGAGTGACGTAATGACGCAACCGAGCAGCGGGATCTACCAGGCAGAGGGGTACGTTCGCGCGCGCCGCGCCAAACGGTGGGCCATCGTGCTGGCGTCCCTGGCCGTGGTCGGGCTGATAGCCGCCGGCGTGCTCAAGTACCTCAAGATCGGACCGTTCTCCGACAAGGGGGCACCGGTCAGCTTCGGCCAGGAGCAGGCCGCGGGCAGCGGCGGCGGAGGCCAGGCCGGCGGCGCCAACGGTGCGCAGAAGCCGGACTCCAAGATCCTGATGCCGACCGGGCCCGCCGCCGACTTCAAGAACACCGAGACCCTCGGTGACGGAACGCACATCGCCGTCACCACGCTGGAGGGCAAGAAGTCCGGCTTCACGGGCAAGGTGTGGGTCTGGGCGCCCAAGGAGTACAAGGACCCGAAGTTCAAGGACCACGGCTTCCCGGTCCTGATCGCCCTGCCCGGTGGCCCCGGCTTCCCCAACAACTACTGGATGGGGACCAACCTCAAGCTCCAGTCGTCGATCACCAAGTGGTACGCCGAGGGCAAGAGCAAGCCGTTCCTGCTGGCCATGCCGGTCCTCAACCCCAAGAACAACGGTACGTACTGGGACGGAAGTGATATTCCGGACCAGCCGAAGATGGGTACCTGGCTGACCGAGGACGTCCCGGACCTGATGAAGGCCAATTTCCGCACGATCAAGTCGCGCGACGGCTGGGCGTTCATGGGCTCCTCCTCCGGCGGCTTCGCCGGAATGAAGGCCGTGCTGAAGCACCCGGACAAGTTCAAGGCCGCGATCGCCTCCGGCCCGGACTTCTACCCCGACTCCCCGCTGTGGAAGGGCCACCCCAAGGAGCGGGACGAGAACGACCCCAAGCTCCTCGCGAAGGACCTGATCGCCCGCAAGGGCCCCGACGTCTACATCGCCTTCCAGTACGGCACGCGGGAGGACCCCATCACCATCAACGGAGTCAAGAACTTCGTGAAGGAGTACGGGCAGGGCCCGGTGCACACCTCGGTCAAGGAGATACCGGGCGGCAAGCACGACGCGTACACGTACGTCCCCAGCATGGGGGAGGGGCCGATCCAGTTCATCAGCGAGCAGCTGTCGGACCCGATCCCGGCATTCTGACGTCCGGCGCTCAACGCCCGTCGCCCCGGCGCCAGCCACCGCGGAAACTGTCCCGGGTATCCGTCGTGCCGGGCCCGTCCTGCGCGTCCGCGGCGTCG
>NZ_JBPQTS010000109.1:0-26061 GCF_051386455.1 Streptomyces sp. URMC 124 | reverse complement strand
CCCCCGCACCCCCGTATCGCTCTGAACGCGCTCGTCCTCAAGCGCCGGACGGGCTGAGATACGGCTGCCGGGAAGGGGCGGGTCAGGGGAAGGCCCATCTTTGACCTCAGGCGAAGGAGCAGCTCTCCGTGAAACGACTGGCCGCATTGGCGGCAGCCATAGGTGCCCTCGTGCCGCTCGCCGGCGCCGGCACGGCCACCGCCGAACCCCCGCCCCCGGCAGGGGCGAAGGTCCAGTGGATCGACCGCACCACCGTCGCGTGGCCGAAGGGCCTGGGCGACCCCGCCCGCCCCCACCACCTCGTCCACGACAGAGGCCGCTTCACGCTGACGGCAACCCCCGGCGGCCTCACCCCCGTCCAGCGGGCGAAGTACCCGCACCTCGCCGGATACGACGCCTACCGCGTCAACGCCACCGCGGACCAGGAGAAGACCGCCCTCCGGGGCGCCCTCACGGCCGTCGCCGGCGACGCCGCCACCGGCGTCCAGATCCCCGGCGTCCTCGACGACCTGTACGCGTCCGCCGCCGGCAGGGCGACCCTCGGCCCGTCCTTCCGCAAGGGCCGCCCCACCCTGTCCGTCTGGGCGCCCACGGCCCGCCGGGTGGCGCTGGAACTCGACGGCCGCACCGTCCCCATGCACCGCGACGACGCGAGCGGCGTCTGGAGCGCGACGGGCACCCGCGACTGGACCGGCAAGCCCTACCGCTACGCCGTCACCGTCCACGCCCCGGCCGCCGGCGAGGTGGTCACCAACCGCGTCACGGACCCGTACTCCACGGCCCTGACCGCGGACTCGGCCCGCAGCGTCGTCACCGACCTCGCGGACCCGGCCCTGGCCCCGGCCGGCTGGCGCGGCCTGCGCAAGCCGAAGGCCGTCCCGCTGCGCGACGCGCAGATCCAGGAACTGCACATCCGGGACTTCTCCAGTGACACCGGACGAGGCGACTACCTCGCCTTCACCGACCGCTCCTCGCCCGGCATGAAGCACCTCGAGTCGCTCGCCGCCGCCGGCACGTCCTACGTCCACCTCCTGCCGGCCTTCGACTTCGCGACCGCCCCCGAGCGCCGCGCCGACCAGGCGACCCCGCCCTGCGACCTGGCCGCCCTCCCGGCCGCCTCCGACCGCCAGCAGGACTGCACCGGCAAGGCCGCCGCACGCGACGCGTACAACTGGGGCTACGACCCGCTGCACTACACCGTCCCCGAGGGCTCCTACGCCTCCGACCCGGACGGCCCCGGCCGCACCCTCGAATTCCGGCGCATGGTCCAGGGGCTGGCCGGTGCCGGGCTGCGGACCGTGATGGACGTCGTCTACAACCACACCGCCGCCTCCGGCCAGGACGACAAGTCCGTCCTCGACCGCATCGTGCCCGGCTACTACCAGCGCCTCCTGGAGGACGGCGCCGTCGCGACCTCCACCTGCTGCGCGGGCACGGCGCCCGAGCACGCCATGATGGGCAAGCTCGTCGTGGACTCCGTCGTCACGTGGGCGAAGGAGTACAAGGTCGACGGCTTCCGGTTCGACCTCATGGGCCACCACCCCAAGGCGAACATCCTGGCCGTGCGCAAGGCCCTCGACGCCCTGACCCCGGCCCGGGACGGCGTCGACGGCAAGTCCGTGATCCTCTACGGCGAGGGCTGGAACTTCGGCGAGGCCGCGAACGACGCCCGCTTCGTCCAGGCCACGCAGAAGAACATGGCCGGCACCGGCATCGCCACCTTCTCCGACCGGGCCCGCGACGCCGTCCGCGGCGGCGGCCCCTTCGACGCCGACCCCCGCCTCCAGGGCTTCGCCTCCGGGCTGTTCACCGACCCCAACGGCGCCCCGCAGGGCACCCCGGCCGAGCAGCGCGCCCGGCTGCTGCACGCCCAGGACCTCATCAAGGTCGGCCTGACGGGCAACCTCGCCGGCTACCGCTTCACCGACTCCGCCGGCCGCAGCGTCCGCGGCGCCGACGTCGACTACAACGGCTCACCCGCCGGCTACGCCGCCGCCCCCGGGGACGCCCTCGCCTACGCCGACGCCCACGACAACGAAACCCTCTACGACGCGCTCGCCTTCAAGCTCCCCCAGGCCACGTCGCCCGCCGACCGGGCCCGCATGCAGGTCCTCGCCATGGCCACGGCCGCCCTGTCCCAGGGCCCGGCGCTCTCCCAGGCCGGTACGGACCGGCTGCGCTCGAAGTCGCTGGACCGCAACTCCTACGACAGCGGCGACTGGTTCAACGCGATCCACTGGGACTGCACGGCGGGCAACGGCTTCGGCCGCGGCCTGCCCCCGGCGCGCGACAACGCCGCCAAGTGGGACCACGCCCGCCCGCTCCTCGCCGACCCGGCGCTGAAGGCCGGCTGCGGCCCCGTCGAGGCGGCCTCCGCCGCCTACCGCGACCTGCTGCGGATCCGTACGACCGAGAAGGCGTTCGGCCTCGCGACCGCCGGGGCCGTCCAGGAGGCGCTGTCCTTCCCGCTGTCCGGCCCGCACGAGACGCCCGGCGTCGTCACGATGCGCCTGGGCGGCCTGCTCGTCGTCCTCAACGCCACGCCGCAGCGGCAGGACCAGCGCGTCGCGGCACTCGCCGGCCGGCCCTGCGCCCTGCATCCGGTGCAGGCGGCCGGAGCGGACGAGGCCGTCAAGGCCGCCGCCTGCGCGCCCGCGACGGGCACCTTCACCGTCCCGGCCCGCACCGTCGCCGTCTTCCGCGCCGGCTAGCGCGGCCGGCGGGCGCGTCAGGTCGGCTGCGGCGCCACCGCACCGAGCCGGTTCACGAGGTCGGCGAACGGCCCGTGGACCGGCTCGTCCTCCAGGATGCGGTGCAGGACCGCCGCCATGTCGTCGTCGTGGGCGGCCGCGACGGCGGCGAGCGCCGCGAAGGCGTGGACGAGCTGCAGCTCCAGTTCGCCGCGCGGGACGCGGCGGCCGTCGAGCCAGAGCAGGGCCGTGGTCTCGGTGAGCGAGATCCAGGACCGGAGGGCCAGGTCCAGGCGCGGGCCGGGGGCGGGGATGCCCAGGTGGCCGAGCATCTGGGCGTACGCGGCCCGCCGCACCCCGTCGATCATGGCGCACGTCCTGCCGGACCCCGCCGCGGGGCCGCCGCGCATGAGGGCGGCGAAGCCCGTGCCGTGCTCCTCCACGTAGTCGAAGAAGCGGCCCATCACCCGCAGCAGGCGGGCGCCGAGGGGGCCTTCGCGGGGCTCGTCGAAGAGGGCCGACAGCTCCTGCGCGGCGCGGCCGAGCGCGGCCTCGTACAGGCTCTGCTTCCCGGGGAAGTAGTGATAGACGAGCGGCCGGGATATCCCGGCCGCGGCTGCTATCTCGTCGATGGAGACGTCGTCCGGGGACCGGTGGCCGAACAGCTCGAGCGCGACCGAGATCAGCTGCTCACGGCGCTGCTCGACACCCATCCTGCGACGTATCCCGGTCTTCATGGCGGTCATCTTAGGGCAGACCGGAATCCTTCATCCTCCGCTGGCCTCCGGCCTGCTGACCCTCTTTCAGCTTCTGGAGCGCTGCTACCGCAGAGTGGAAATCCGGCGTCCGTCGGCGAGGTGAGCGCTCAGCTCGGCCTGGGCCCCGGCCCGGGCCGGAACGGCCAGCCGGTCGCCGGGGGCGCTGCCACGGACCCCGCCCGAGGCCGTGACCGACCGGACGTCGCCGCCGCCCGCCGCCGCCAGGGCGTACCACGTGCCGGCGGCCGACTTCCACAGCACGCCCGCGAGGACGTGGGGGTCGCGCGCGCCGCAGGCGGCGGTGTCCTCGGCGCGGGCGGCGACCGTGCTCGCCGCACCGGCCCGCGCGCCCGGGGCCTGGAACAGGCCCAGCACCCGGCTGCCCGCGCCCCGCCAGGTCTCGGCGCGGGCGCACGTCCACTCGGCGCTGCCGGCCCCGCCGGGCAGCTGCTGCGCGGCGTACGGCCAGGCGTTGACCGTACGCACGCCCTGGCCGCGCATGGTCTGCAGGTGGCAGGCGGCGTGGGCCCAGCCGGCCCGGGCCCGGGCGTCGCCGGGGTCGCGCGGGGCGGTGGGGGTGCCCGTGGTCAGGCGCGCGGGCGTCAGCTCGCCCAGGTCGGTGACGAGGCGGCCGCCCATCTGCAGCGCCGGCCAGTCGTGGCAGTCGCCGGAGGGCGCGGGGCTGGGCGTCGGGTCGGTGACGCCGTCGGCGCCGCGGCGCAGCGGGATCGGCGCCTCGCCGGGCTTGAGGAGGTCGCGCACGGAGACCTCGTCGACCCACGGCGCGGTCAGATAGCGGACGTTGTTGTCGGCGCGGCCCACGACGACGGCCGTCGCGGTGTCGGCGTCCGCGGCGTCGGTCCGGGCGAAGTCCAGGGCGGCGGCCCCGGCGTCGCCGCTCTTCGACTCGGCGTAGCGCACGACGCGCAGCCCGTCGTGGAGCAGGACGACCGCGGCCTGGCCGACCTCGCCCGCGTACAGCAGCTGGGGCGGGCCCGCGGCCGGGCCGGACGGCGTGCCGGGCGTGGCCGTCACCTGGACCGAGCGGCCGGGCCGCGCCCACACGGCGAGGGCGCGGTGCAGCAGCTCGCGGTCGCCGAGGCGGTCGCCGCGGGCGGGCCAGGCGGCGAAGCCGGGGCGGTCGGCGGTCTTCCAGGCGCCGGGCGCCGCCTTCGTCAACCTGGCCGGGTCCAGGGCGCGTTGCGCCGAGGCGTTCTGCGCGTAGGGCGGGGCGGCCGCGCCGTCGGGGCCCCAGCCGTCGCCCGGCAGGCCGAGCAGCATCCCGCACACCGCAGCCGCCGCCAGGGCCGCGAGGGCCGCCCGGGTGTGCTGGCGGCGGCGCATCAGGTCAGTCGGCCGGGCCTGCAGGGAGCAGGGGTCGAACTCCATGGACTCCAGCAGCGAGGCGTCCCGGCTGCCGGCGGGCGTGCGCAGCCCGCTCGCCTCCAGGACCGCGGCCCCGGGGTCCTCGACGCCCGCCGCGGCCAGCACCTGGCGGACGTCGCGCTCGGCGGGCAGCTCCAGGGCACGCAGGACGTACGCCGCCCGGCCGGGGCCCGAGAGGGAGGCCAGGGCCTGGTCCAGCGCGAGCTCGTCCGCCCCGCCCGAGCGGGGGAACAGCCGCAGGCCCCACACCTGCGGCAGCAGCGGGGGCAGCTGGCCGGGGCGCGGCAACTGCCAGCGCCCGCGCGGCCGGCCGGCCTCCAGCGCGGCCCGCAGGACCCGCAGCCGTACGTAGGCGTAGCCGGGGTCGGCGGGGGAGCCGTCGGGGCCGCGCGGCGGCGGCACCGGCAGACCGGACTGCTCGCCCGCCGCGACGCGGTTGCGCGGCAGAGCCCGCTGGGCCAGCGCGTGCGCGGTCAGCACGCGGCGGTTGCGGCCCAGCGACGGCGGCAGGACGAGATACCCGAGGCGCACCAGGCGCGGGTAGTGCTCGATGAGCGCGGCCTCGGCCTGCTCGACGTCGACGGGGGAGGGCAGGGGGCGGGGGGCTGTTGCTTGCTGCTCCACGATCCGTAGAACGAGTGAATGGTGAGATGGTCACCTCACCCTTGCGTGGGGGCCCTGGGCCCGGGGGGGCGGGCCGTGTCAGGCGATGCAGCGCGCGCGGATGCGGTCGACGGCGTCGTCGGTCAGGCCGAGGCCGTCGCGGACGTAGGCCTCCACCCCGCCGTGGGCGCGGTCCATCTCCTCCAGCGCCGCCGTGAGGTAGGCGGTGCGCACCCCCAGGATCGCGTCGGCGATCTCCGGGTCGCCGCCCGCCGCCGTGAAGCGGTCGATGAGGGGGGCGAAGGCGGCGCGCACGGCCGGGTTCACCGCGAGGTACTCGGCGCGGACCGTCTCCTCGTCCGCGCCCAGGAGCAGCAGGATCACGGCGGCGGCCCAGCCGGTGCGGTCCTTGCCGGCCGTGCAGTGGAAGAGCAGCGGGCCGCAGTCCGGCTCGGCCAGTGCGGACAGCAGGCGGCCGTAGGCGGAGCAGGCGGAATCGGAGGAGACGAAGGCGCGGTAGGACTCGCACAGCAGCTTCTCGGCCTTGCCGCTGCCCAGGTGCTCCTCGGCGAGGGCGGGGCTGCCCAGCACGGAGTCGAGCCGGGCCGGGACGTCGTCCCCGGCGGCCGCGCGGGCCGCGGCGCTGTCGGCCATGACGTCCGCGACGATCAGCCGGGCGCCGTCCGGCACCTGGTCGGGCCGCTCCACCCGCTCGTGCTCGGTACGCAGGTCCACGACCGTGTGGATGCCGAGGGCGGCGACCGCCGGGTCGGCGGCGGGGTCGAGCCGGTCGAGCTGGCCGGAGCGCAGCAGCAGGCCCGGGCGCACTGCGGAGTCGCCGGTCAGCGCGATGCCTCCGAGGTCGCGGAGGTTGATGATCGTCGAGGCGTCGAACTGCGGCATACGGGCGTCTCCTGTGTCGGATATCTACCGTTTATCTACCGTTATTGTGCCGAACGGAGCCCGACCCCGCGCTCGCACCCCCGCCCGGGGCGGCCAGGCGCTCCCGGGCGCCCCCGGCCCGGGCCGACGCCGCCCGCACACCGCGCACACGCGGGGGCGCGCGCCGCGCAGCCAGAAATCCCGCCGCAGCGGCGCGCAACCACGACACACGATCCCGGCGGTGCCGAACCCACGGCCGGGAGGGCGTCACGGCACCGCCGGGTTGCGCCGTAGTGGTCGGGCGCCGTTGCGGCGGGATTTTCGTGCCTGCGGCAAGGGGTCTGAGGGCGTGCCGGCGCTTCCGCCGCGGGGGCGTGTGGCGCCGCTCGCTCCGTGTCGCCAGCAACAACAATCCGCCGCAGCGGCGCGCAACCACGACGCACGATCCCGGCGGTGCCGAACCCACGGCCGGGAGGGCGTCACGGCACCGCCGGGTTGCGCCGTAGTGGCCGGGCGCCGTTGCGGCGGGATTTCCTTGCCTGCGGCAAGGGGGGGCTGAGGGCGTGCCCGTGCTTCTGTCACCGGGGGGCCTGGCGCCACCCGGCTCCGTGCCGCAGGCAACAACAATCCGCCGCAGCGGCGCGCAACTACGACGTACGATCCCGGCGGTGCCGACCCCACGGCCGGGAGGGCGTCACGGCACCGCCGGGCCGTTACGTCCGGATCGCCCAGTGTTCGAACTGGGCGATCCCCCGCTCGCCGCTGCCGTCGTTGCCCGCTGTCAGGAACAGGCCCGTGTCCTGCCACGCGGCGGCGCCGGGGACCCTCGCGGTGGCGACCGGGAGCCAGGTCTCCCCGTCCGGGGAGTACTCCGCGGCGAACGTGTCCGCGCCGGTGCGGGTCAGGCGGAGGGAGAACGGGGGGCGGACGCCGCGCACCTGGTGGTAGGCGTCGAACGTGCCGTCGCCGGTGGAGTCGTAGGACACGACCACGCCCTGCCCCGGCGTCGCCGCCAGGTTCACGGCGCCGGCCGACCACGGCGCGCCCAGGGCGTTGCGCGCGATGATGCCCGTACGCGCCCAGCTTCCCGTGTCCGTCTGGCTGAGGACGCGCACCCGGGCGGCCGCGCCGACCGCGAGCGCGCCGGGCCGGTACACCGTGCCGAACAGCTCGGTCCGCCTCCACAGGTCGTCGCCCGAGCCGTCGATCGCGAAGCGGTCCGCGCCCAACTGGCCGAAGACGGCGCCGTTGTTGGTGAACGTCCGCCAGCCGGGGGCCAGGGGCCCGGCGACGAAGAGCGTCCCGGTGCGCACGGCCCGCACGGGCTCCTCGCCCTGCGGCCCGTAGCGGGCGCTCACCTCGTACGGCAGGGGCTGCAGGGGCCGCGTCAGCGGTCCGGCGGGGGCGGTGACGCGCCAGCGGGCCGAGCCCGTGGCGCCGGGGTCCAGGCGCGGAAGCGACGTCGGGCCCTGCGCGGTGGCCGCGAGGCCGGAGACGGCGAGGGCGACGGGCCCGGTGGCGCGGAAGCCGTTGACGTTGGCGAGGGAGACGGTGAGCACAGCCGTGCCGCCCGGCGCGACGGCCGCCGGCTCCAGGGCCGCCGTGAGCGCCCCCTGGTAGGGCGCGGCGGCCAGCGCGTCCCGTACGCGCACCGCCGTGCGGTACGGGTCGCCCACCGGCCGCTGCGGATGCTCGGTGCGCTCGCGCGTCCAGAACTCCTCCGTGGCGAACCAGTCCACGGCCCGCGGCGCCCGCCCCGCCCGCAGCGCGTCCTCCAGCTCCTCCAGCCAGCGGCGCCACCGCGGCAGGTAGAAGTCGCCGATGAGCCCGTGCCAGTCGCGGCTCGCGTAGTCGTGCAGCTTCCCGCCGTCGGACGTGGCCCGCCCGCCCCACACGGTGACGAGGACGCGCGCGGTGCGCTCCAGTTCGGCTGCCTCCTCGGGCCCGGTGCCCATGGAGCGCGCGGCCGCGGTCCAGGGCCCCAGCAGGAACGCCTTGTGCGTGCCCGCGATGTCGTCGGCGAGCCGCATGAGCCTGAGCCACAGCGCGGACAGGGCGCGGAAGGCGGCCAGGTCCTTGCGGGCGTACGCCTCCTTGAGCTGGGGGAGGAGCTGCCGGCTGCGGTGGGCGACGGCCTGCCGGGCGACGTCGACCAGGTCGTAGCGGTAGGTGTCGGTGCCGCGCAGCCCCGGGGCGGCACCGAGCAGCGCGGTCAGGACGGTGTCGAAGCGGGCCGGGTCGTAGGACGGGGCGCTGGGCGCGTACTCGGCGGCGCGGTCGGCACCGAGGGCCGGGCGGGCGGCGAAGAGGCTGTCGTGCGGGTCGCTGCGCTCGGGCGCGCTCTGCCGGTAGGCGGTCTCGCCCAGCACGACCCAGGCCCGCCGCGCCGCCTCGTCCGCCCGGCCGTAGCGGAAGCCCGCGTAGGCGCCGAACCACCCGGCCCGGCCGGGCGCCCGCTCCCGCCAGGCCAGCTCGGAGAAGTACTCGAAGGCGGCGGGGTCGCGGTCGGCGCCCTCGGGCATGAACGCCGTGCCGGCCAGGGCGCTGCCGGGCTTGTCGCGCCACGCGAAGAACTTCTCGTCCCACACGTGCGTCTTGGCGCCGAGCGTGGTGCGCCCGCCGAAGTTGGGGATGCTGCCGAAGGCGTACGGGGTGCCGTGCCAGTCCTTCTCGCGGTCGGTGACGCCCTTGAAGCGGTCGGAGATGCCGTCGACGATCAGCATCCGCTCCCGGTCGACCGCGCCGAGCAGCTCGGGCAGCGGATTGTCCTCCCAGCCGAGGATCACCCAGGTCGCGTCGGGGTGCGCGGTGCGCAGGGCGCTTTCGACGGCGCGGGCGGCGGCCGCGACGGGCACGTCGCCCGCGGCCCCGCCCTCGTGCAGCAGGTCCATCTTGAAGTGCCGGGCGGGCCCGAGGAGGGCGGCCTGGTGGCGGTAGAAGGACGCGGCGACGGCGGCGAACGCTCCGCAGCGCGGGTCGAGCCAGTCCGGGCGCCGGAAGCCGTGCCAGACGCCCTGCGGGACGACGCGCGCGTCCGCGGTGCGCTCCGCGAAGCCCTCGGGCACGGAGCCGTAGTAGCCGGGCAGGACGGGCGCCATGCCCAGCTCGCGCAGCCGAGCGGTGATCCGGGCCCCGAGCGAGGCGCGGGCGTCGATGAGCCCGCGGCTGAGCGGGCCGCCGTAGCCGCTGAGGTTCTGCAGCAGCCACCACGGCTGGTGGGAGGGGGCGGGCAGCCACCCGCGGGCCTCCGCGTCGCCGTAGCCGAAGTCGCGCAGGACGCGCTCGTAGACGGCCTCGTGCCCGCTGATGACCAGGACCTCGTTGCAGCCGTGCAGGGCGAGGACGTCGATCATCCGCTCCCAGTAGGCCCAGTCGGCGTACGGGAAGGTGTAGCCGTCGTTGGTGTCGTTGAGGGCGAAACGGTGCCGGAGTCCGGTGGAACGTTTCAGCGGGCGGGCCGGGGCGGGCAGGCTGCGGGGGAGGTCGACGTGGCGGGCGCCCCAGGTGATGTGCGCCCCGCACACGTACTTGAGGTACCAGTGCACGCCCGTCAGCAGCACCGCCGGGCTCGTCCCGGCCACCTCGACCCGTCCGGTGCGGCCGGTCACCTCGAACCGGTCCGCGCCCGCGGCCCCGCCCCCGTCCCGGTCCCCGTTCCCGGCGGCCGCGAGCGGGGTGAGCCGGAACTGCTCCGCGTGCCCGCCGCCCAGCAGCCGGACGAGCGCCGCCTTCGCGGGGGCGGTGTCGAAGGGCGCCGGGGCGGCGGCCCGGGCGGGAGCGCGGGAGGCGAGGGCGGCCCCGGCCCCGACCGCCCCGGCGGCCCCCAGCAGCAGGCGTCTCGACGGGTTCGGGCGATCGGCCGGCTGATCGGTCGACGGGACGGCCGGCTGCTCGGTCATGGCGCTCCCCACTGTGCCGAATGCGACGACGGACGCGTGCGCGGCGCACGCTAACCGCCGTCACCGGAGGGGGCAACGGGACGCGCTCGGCGTTCAGCCCCCGGCCGGGGTGCCGGTGGGCCGGTCGGCCCCGGCCGGCCCCGGTCCGCCCGGCCGGGGCCGCCGCTCGGGGAGGATCAGTAGCCGACGGGCGGCGCGTACTTGTAGCCGACGCGGCGGACGGTGACGATCGAGGCGCGGTGCTCGGCGCCCATCTTGCGGCGCAGACGGGCCACGTGCACGTCCACGGTCCGGCCGTCGCCCACGTGCCCGTAGCCCCACACCGTGGTCACCAACTGGTCGCGGGTGTGCACCCGGTGGGGGTGGGCGACGAGGTGGGCCAGCAGCTCGAACTCCAGGTAGGTGAGGTCGAGCGGGCGCCCGGCCACGCTGGCCGTGCGCTGCTCCGGGTCGATGCTCACCAGCGCGTCCCCGCGGGTCGCCGGGGGAGCGGCCTCGGGCGCCTGCTGCTCGGCCGGCACCAGCACCAGGTAGCCGATCATCGGGGGCTGGCCCGGCAGGGAGGGCACGGTGTGCTGCGGCGCGGGCATCCAGGTGGCCGCGCCGGAGTGCAGCAGCTCGGCGACCGGCGGCACCTCGTCCGGGGCGACGGCCCGGAGGCGGTGGCGGTGCGCGGTAGGGGAGGGGTGAGCGGGGCGCGTGGCGGCGGACGAGGCCGTGGCGGTGGCGGTGGCCGCGGCCGAGACGGACGGGGCGGGCACGGTGAGGGTGCGGAGGTTCGTCATGGAGAGCTCAGCTCTTTCGCGCGAGAGACCGTCGAGGGGACGTGCGGGTGCGCGGGGCCGTTGGCCGGGACCGGGGCCGGCGGCTGACTTCGACGTGGGGGTCAGCGGGAGGAGAGGGCCTGCGCGGAAGTCGCGCGGCAACACACTCGGTCGAAGTCGTCGTGCTGACGGGAAGGCCAGAAGGGCTCGAGGTCGCTGCGACCCGTCGCGGTGTTCTGGAAGCTGGCCATGCCCCTATTGAAGCATGACCTGCGGCGGGGCAGCAGACTCGGAGGGGGCCGGGATGCGCGATCCCGGCGTGATGCGGACCACCGTGGTGGATCACGGTGAACGCCCGGACCAATACGGAGCAATCCACTCCGGATGGTGGGGTGGACCGGGGTGGTGTGCAGGGTGGTTTGCGGGGTGGTTTTTTGCGGGGCGGCTCGGGCGCGGCCCGGGGCGGCCGTCAGTACGTGACCGTGATCCGCCGCGCCGGCCCGTCCACCCGCACCAGGCCCCCGTAGGGGATCACCAGCTGCGGATCGGTGTGCCCCAGGTCCACGTCGAAGACCGCCGGGATCCCGGGCGCGTACGCGTCCAGCGCCCGCTCCACCGCCTCCCGCTGCGCCCGCCGGTACGCCGCGCCGTCCTCCCTGCTCAGCGGCCGGTCGAAGGACCACGCCTTCGCCCGCCCCATCAGCAGCGCGGAGAACCGCCGCAGCAGCCCCCGCTCGCCCATATTGCGCAGAATGCGAAAAACCTCCTCGGCAGGCGGCAGCTCCTCCGAGGTCTCCAGGAACAGCACGCGGCCCTCGTACGCCTCGGAGGCCCCGATCTCCCGGTCGGCCATCAGCAGCCACGACAGCACCTCGATGTTGCCGCCCCAGGCGATGCCCTCCGCCACGCGCCCGGCGTTCCGCCACGCCCACTCGTCGCAGGGTGCGAGCACCGGCTCGCTCGCGAAGGTCTTCGCGTCGTCCCAGGGCCGGTCGACGTCGTTCGAGGCGCCGGGCGCCGTCAGCTCGTACGGCCCCGGCGTGAAGAGCGCCGCCCGCAGCGAGGCCGCCGTCCGCGGGTGCAGCGAACCGGGGCGGCCGAGCTCCACCATCACGCTGCAGCCGTGGTAGCCGACGATTCCCGTGGCGCTCAGCCAGGCCAGCAGGGCGGTGTTGTCGCTGTAACCGAAGAACGGTTTGGGGTGCGCCCGGACGAGGTCGCGGTCCAGCAGCGGCAGCACCGTGATCTGGTCGTCGCCGCCGATGCTGGCGAACACCGCCGCGATGCCCGGATCGGCGAAAGCGGCGTGCAGATCGGCGGCCCGCTCGGCGGGACTCGACCCCATTTTGCGGGTCGTCGGATATTCCACCGGGCGCAGCCCGAATTCCGACTGCAGCCGCTGCAGGCCGAGTTCGTACGGCCGGGGGAAGAGGCCCGGCAGCCCCGAAGACGGTGAGATCACCGCGACACGGTCGCCGGGCCGGGGTTTGGGCGGGTACTCGGGTGCGCTCATGCCGTCACCCTAGGACGCGCCCGGTCCCGCCGTTCAGGAGTTTCCGGCGATTACCGGATAGTGGTCGCTGAGGTCGGTGTAGGTGTACTCCTTGCCCCAGCTGGAGACGGTCCACGGCGCGGAGGCCTCCTTGACCACCGTGTTCTTCCAGTTCCCCGGGCGGGCGTGGCCATTGCGGTGCAGGACGTAGTCCAGGTCCTCGCGCCCGTCCGTGGGATAGCGGTAGGCGGCGATGGAGTTCTCCTTCGTGTCGAAGGAGTACGGGTGCCCGGTGCGCTCCGCCGCCGGGGCGAGATCGGCGTTCGCGAGCATGGCCGCGTATTCGCTCCCGTGCGCGTCCACATTCATGTCGCCGGCCACCATGACCTGCTCGCCCGCGGGAATGTTCTTCGCGTCGAGGAAGGCGTCGATCTGCCGGAACTGCTTGGCCCGGTCCGCGGCCGCCTCGCCCGCCTTGCAGCCACTGTCGGTCGACTGCGCGTGCGTGCCGACCACGTGCACCTTCGTGCCGTTCACGTCGAGGACCACGTAGGCGAAGCCCTTGTTGGACCACCAGTCCGCGCCGCAGGCGTCGTTGTAGATGACCTGCTCCTTGCGGATGATCGGCCACTTGCTGAGCACGGTCACCCCGCCGTCCTCCGGAGTGGTGGACGAGTAGGTGCCGCCGGTGGCGTCCCAGCCGTCCTTGCTCCGCCCGACGACCGGCGTCTGGTACGGATAGCGGCTCGCCGCATTCGCCTTCAGGGCGTCGGAGGCGCCGTTGTCGAAGGCCTCCTGCAGGACGACGACGTCATTGCCCTGGAAGAAACCGGCCGCGGGTATCTCCGCGGCCCGGTGGTCCTGCCCCCAGTTGGGATACAGGTTCTTGCTCATGAGAAAGACGTTGTACGTCAGAACCTTCAATTCCGGCACGGCGGCGGCAGTGCCCGCCGAGGTGGCCGGCGCGGCCTGGGCCGCTTGCGCGGCCGTTTGCGGCAGGGCCGCGGCGAGGGCGACGGCGGCTGCCGCGGTCGCGAGCGCGGAGGCCGTACGGGCGGGCTTGAGGATCGGCACTGCAACTCCCTGAGGGGGGTGGGGGCACCATGAACGTGAGGTGCCCCAGTGCGAGCTGGGAAACGAGCCGCCCACATCAAATCAGCCCGCGTTACTTCCCGGCAGCCCTCAGGTGATCAATTCCCTTACGCGGCCCGACGACTTCGTGTCGTGCGCGCGCATGAGTCGTTGAGTCCGTTGGAAGAGATGAGTTCGGAAGAGGTGCGGTGTCCGGCCCGCCGTGAGGAGTTCCCATGCCCCAGCCCCTGCGCCAGGGCCTCGTTCTCGATTTCGGCGGGGTCCTGACCACTCCGATCGCCGAGTGCACCCGGGCCTTCTGCCTGCGGGAGGGCCTCGCCCCGGATGCCTTCCTCAAGGTCATCTCGGTGGACCCGGAGGGGAGCGCGATCTATGCCCGGCTGGAGCGCGGCGAGGTCGGTCAGACCGAGTGGAACGAGCGCACCGCCGCCCTCCTCGGGGTCGACTCCCACAATCTGATCGGCCGCGTCCTGGCCGACCTCAAACCGGAGCCCCTGATGCTCGCCGCGGCCCAGTCGGCCCGCCGCGCGGGCGTGAAGGTGGGCATCCTCTCCAACAGCCTCGGCTCCGGCCCGTACGACCCCTACCAGGGCTACGGCTTCGACACCCTGTACGACGCCGTGGTGCTGTCCGGGGAGCTGGGCATCCGCAAGCCGGAGCCCGGGATCTACCCGGTGGTCCTGAAACGGCTGCGACTCCCCGCCGAGTCCTGCGTCTTCGTGGACGACTCCGCCCGGAACCTGCCCCCCGCCCAGGACCTCGGCATGACCACCGTCCTGGACGGCGATCCGGCGGAGACGGTCAAGCGCCTGGAGGAGATCTTCGGGCTCCCGCTGCGGTGAAGGGCCTCTCATGAAGATCGACGGTGCGACCGCCCTCGTGACCGGCGCCAACCGCGGGATCGGGCGGG
Source organism: Streptomyces sp. URMC 124 (assembly GCF_051386455.1). Lineage (NCBI taxonomy): Bacteria > Bacillati > Actinomycetota > Actinomycetes > Kitasatosporales > Streptomycetaceae > Streptomyces > Streptomyces sp. URMC 124. The sequence goes on along the minus strand of NZ_JBPQTS010000109.1, from coordinate 11,585 downwards.
CGCTGGCCACCGCCCTCCTCGCGCGCGGCGCCGCGCGCGTCCACGCCGCCGCGCGGAACCCCGCGACCCTGGAGCCACTCGTGGCCCGGGCCCCGGACCGCGTCGTGCCGCTGGCGCTGGACCTGAACGACCCCGCCACCGTCGAGGCCGCGGCCGAAGCGGCGCCCGGCGTCACCCTGCTGGTGAACAACGCCGGCACGCACGGGGTCGGCCACCTCCTCGACATGGACCTCGCCGTCGTCGAGGAGGTGATGCGCACCAATTTCCTGGGCACCCTGCGGGTCCTGCGGGCCTTCGTGCCCGTCCTGGAGCGCAACGGCGGCGGGGCCGTCGCCAACGTCATCAGCATCGGCGCCTTCGGGGGCACGCCGGCGCTCGGCGGCTATCCGGCGTCGAAGGCCGCCCTGCTGCTGACGACGCAGGCCGTCCGGGCGGACCTCGCCCCGCGCGGGATCACCGTGCACGCCGTCTTCCCCGGGCCCGTGGACACCGGCATGCTCGATTACGTCGCCCGCCACGAGCCCGCGTTCGGGGAGTTCCCGCGGGCCTCCGCCGACGAGGTGGCCGCACGCATGCTCGACGGCGTCGAAGCGGGCGAGGAGGACATCTTTCCTGACGACTTCGCCGCCCAGGTGGGGCGGGAGTGGAGGGCCGACCCCAAGGCGCTGGAGCGGCGGCTGTCGGGGATCACCTGAGCCGCCGGGGGCGGAGGCCGGGGGGCCGGCCGGAGAGCGGGAGGGCGGTGCGGACCGCCGGGGTCAGCCCGTGTGCCAGTGCCGGGCCGCCGGGCCGTGGTGCGCGGCGAGGGCGCGGTCGAGGTTCGTGGCGGCGCTGATCAGGGCGAGGTGGGTGAACGCCTGCGGGAAGTTCCCGAGCGCCTCGCCCGCCGGACCGATCTCCTCGGCGTAGAGGCCCAGGTGATTGGCGTGCGTGATCATCTTCTCGAAGACGTAGCGGGCCTCGCCGACCCGGCCGGAGCGGGCCAGCGCCTCCACGTACCAGAACGAGCAGAGGTTGAACGTCCCCTCACCGCCCTCCAGCCCGTCGCCGGGCCCGCCCTCATCGGTCCGGTAGCGGTGCACGAGACTGTCGCTGACCAGCTCCTCCTCGATCCGCCGCACCGTCGACAGGAACCGCGGGTCCTTGGGCCCGGCGAACTTCACCAGCGGCATCACCAGCAGCGAAGCGTCCAGCGTCGTGCAGTCCGGGTACTGGCAGTACGCGCCGAGCTCCGGCGCCCAGCAGCGGTCCTGGACGAACCGGTAGGCGGACGCCGCGGTGTCCCGCCACTGCTCGACGGGCGCGGGCATGCCGCGGTGGCGCGCGATGCGCATGGCCCGCTCGAAGGCCACCCAGGTCATCAGCGCGGAGTACGTGAAGCGCCGCCGCCCGCCGCGGGTCTCCCAGATCCCGTCGTCGGGCTCCTCCCAGTTCTTCTGCAGCCAGTCGAGCTGCCGCGCCAGCGCCTCCCACAGCTCGTAGGAGATGGGCTCGGCGTGCTTGTTGTACAGGTAGACGGAGTCCATCAGCTCGCCGTGGACGTCGAGCTGGGTCTGGCGGGCCGCGGCGTTGCCGATGCGGACCGGGCGGGCGCCGCGGTAGCCGCAGAGGTGGTCCAGGACGGTCTCGGGCAGGTCGGCGCGGCCGTCGATGCCGTACAGCACCTGCAGCCCGGTGCCCGGCGGGGCCTGCGCGCAGCGCCGGTGGAGCCAGTCGATGAAGGCGGCGGCCTCCTCGGTGAAGCCCAGCCGCATCAGGGCGTAGAGGGTGAAGGCGGCGTCCCGGATCCAGGTGTAGCGGTAGTCCCAGTTGCGGCCGCCGCCCGGCGCCTCGGGCAGGGAGGTCGTGGGCGCGGCGACCAGGGCGCCGCTCGGCTGGTAGACCAGGAGCTTCAGCGCCAGCGCCGAGCGCTCGACCACCTCGCGGTAGCGGCCCCGGTACTGCGACTGGCGCAGCCAGCCGTCCCAGTACTGCAGGGTCTTGTCCAGCAGCCGGGCGGCCTCCGCGCCGTCGAGCGGGCACAGCACGCCCTCCCGTACGCCCCGGCCGCCCGTGGCGGCGTCCCCGTCCCACTGCGCGGCGAGCTCCAGCGACCGGCCGGGCTCCAGGGTCACCGTCGTGCGGGCGGCCGCACCGTCGGGCGTCAGGGGCACGGAGGAGCGCAGCACGAGCAGGCCGGCCGGGCCGGCGAAGACCACTCCGGCGTTGCCCACGGCGCTGACCTCGTGCGGGGCCCGGCCGTAGTCGAAGGCGGGCCGGCAGTACACGTCGATCGTGGGCCGGCCGCGCAGCACCCTCACCTGGCGCACGATCTGGCGGGTGCCCGAGGAGGGACAGGAGGGGTGGTCGGGCACCATGAAGTCGTACAGCTCGGCGACCGACTCCCGGCCGAGGAAGCGCGTCAGCAGTACGTTCGAATCCGGCATGTACATCTGCTTGGTGCGTTCCGCGTCGCGGACCGTGACGGAGAACGAGCCGCCGCGCCCGGCGTCGAGCAGGGACCCGAAGACGGAGGGCGCGTCGAAGCGCGGCAGGCAGCACCAGTCGATCGTGCCGTCGACGCCCACGAGCGCCACGGTGTGCAGGTCGCCGATGATCCCGTGGTCCTCGATGGGCAGATAGCCGGTGTGCGTCTCGGGTATGTGTTTCACGGACGCCTCCTGGGCGGGGGCGCGCCGCACCACCCGCCATGTGCAACCCACATCCGTTATACCGCCGGCGGTCCGGAGCCGCAGGCCGGCGGCCGGAGCCCTCATCCGGCCGTAGCCCTCAGCCGTCGACCTGTGACCGCGACAGGGCCTCCCGCACGGCCTCCTCCGTGCGGGCCACCACCGCCGTGCCGTCGTCGGCCGTGATGATCGGCCGCTGGATGAGCTTCGGGTGCTCGGCGAGGGCGGTGATCCACCGCTCCCGGGCGCCCTCGTCGCGCGGCCAGTCCTTCAGACCGAGCTCCTTCGCCGCGGCCTCCTGGGTCCGCGTGATGTCCCACGGCTCCAGGCCGAGCCGGTCGAGCATCGCGCGGAGCTCGTCCTGCCCGGGGACGTCCTCGAGATAGCGGCGGACGGTGTAACCGGCGCCCTCGGCGTCGAGCAGGGTGAGGGCGCTGCGGCACTTCGAACAGGCGGGATTGATCCAGATCTCCATGCCCCACACCGTACCGCCTGCCACCGTCAAATCCCGTCTGAGCTGGGGCGATTGTCAGTGGGGGGCAGTAAAATCGAAGACAGACGAGAGAGGTTACGAACCCCTCAGGAGGAACGCCGATGGCCGTTGCCGCACCCACTCTTCCCGACCTTCCGGAGCTCTCGGAGCTGCCGGAGCTGCCGAGTCTCGCCACCCTGCCGAAGAAGCCGATGCCCGCGGGCCGCCCCCGCGGGTGGTACGAGGCGCACAACCGCCAGCTGAAGGCCATGCGCCTGGCCATCGCCCTGCTGCACACCGGGGTGTACCGCCCGGAGCAGGCGAGCAACCGCCGGATAAGGGCGACGGCCGTCCGCATCGGCGTCCACTCGCCTTCCGACACCACGTGCCGGGCCGTGCGCTCCCTCATCCACGACGCCGCGAACTACTAGCCGACACCCTCTGACGAGGAGGACGGGCCTCTCCCGGACCGCATGCGAAGTGCCGTACTTGCCCATACCGTGACAGGAGGGGCAAGAGGGATGTCATGCCGTCACTGGGAGAGGCCATGCCTGCTCGTACGCTCAAGGACAAGGTCGTCGTCATCGGCGGCGCGTCGCGCAACCTCGGCGGCCTCATCGCCCGGGAGCTCGCCCCGGACGGCGCCAGGATCGTCGTCCACTACAACAGCGACTCCTCCCGCGACAAGGCGGAGCAGACCGTCGCGGACGTGAAGAAGGCCGGCGGCGACGCCTTCGCCCACCAGGGCGACCTGACGAAGGTCGCCGAGGTCGAGCAGCTCTTCGACGCCGCGGTGCGCACGTACGGCAGGGTCGACAGCATGGTCAACACGGCCGGCATGGTCATCAAGAAGCCCATGACCGAGACCTCGGAGGAGGAGTTCGACAAGATGTTCGCCGTCAACACCAAGGCGGCGTACTTCATGATGCGCGAGGCCGCCAAGCGCATCGAACGCGACGGGGCCATCGTCACCATCGTGACCTCCCTGCTCGCCGCCTACACCGGCCTCTACTCCGTCTACGCCGGCAGCAAGGCCCCCGTCGAACACTTCACCCGCGCCCTGTCCAAGGAACTCTTCGGCCGCAACATCTCCGTGAACAACATCGCCCCCGGCCCGATGGACACCTCGTTCTTCTACCCGGCCGAGTCGGACGACTCCGTCGCGTACCACAAGTCCTCGTCCATGAACGGCGACCTCACCAAGATCGAGGACATCGTCCCGTACGTGAAGTTCCTCCTCACCGACGGCTGGTGGCTCAACGGCCAGACCCTCTTCATCAACGGCGGCTACACCACCCGCTGACACGAAAAGACCGCCGGCCGCCCCTTCCGCGAGGGAAAGGCGCGGCCGACGGCCTTTTGTCGTTCGTTCTTAGATGTCGAAGTACATCTCGAACTCGTGCGGGTGCGGGCGGAGCTGGATCGGGGCGATTTCGTTGGTGCGCTTGTAGTCGATCCAGGTCTCGATCAGGTCGGAGGTGAAGACGCCGCCGGCCTGGAGGTACTCGTTGTCCTGCTCCAGGGCGTCGAGGACGGCCGGGAGGGAGGTCGGGACCTGGGGGACGTTCGCGTGCTCGTCGGGGGCGAGCTCGTAGAGGTCCTTGTCGATCGGCTCGGCGGGCTCGATCTTGTTCTTGACGCCGTCGAGGCCGGCCAGGAGGAGGGCCGAGAAGGCGAGGTACGGGTTCGAGGACGGGTCCGGGGCGCGGAACTCGACGCGCTTGGCCTTCGGGTTCGAGCCCGTGATCGGGATGCGCATGGCGGCGGAGCGGTTGCGCTGGGAGTAGACCAGGTTGACCGGGGCCTCGAAGCCGGGGACCAGGCGGTGGTAGGAGTTCACCGTCGGGTTGGTGAAGGCCAGCAGCGACGGGGCGTGCTTGAGGATGCCGCCGATGTAGTAGCGGGCGGTGTCGGACAGGCCCGCGTAGCCCTGCTCGTCGTAGAAGAGGGGCTCGCCACCGGTCCACAGGGACTGGTGGACGTGCATGCCCGAGCCGTTGTCACCGAAGATCGGCTTCGGCATGAAGGTGGCGGTCTTGCCGTTGCGCCAGGCGACGTTCTTCACGATGTACTTGAAGAGCATCAGGTCGTCGGCGGCGGCGAGCAGCGTGTTGAACTTGTAGTTGATCTCCGCCTGGCCGGCCGTGCCGACCTCGTGGTGCTGGCGCTCGACCTGCAGGCCGGCCTTGTCCAGCTCCAGGGAGATCTCGGCGCGCAGGTCGGCGAAGTGGTCGACCGGCGGGGCCGGGAAGTAGCCGCCCTTGTAGCGGACCTTGTAACCGCGGTTGTCCTCGACCGCACCGGTGTTCCAGGCGCCGGCCTCGGAGTCGATGTGGTAGAAGGACTCGTTCGCGGCGGTGTTGAAGCGCACGCTGTCGAAGACGTAGAACTCCGCCTCCGGGCCGAAGTACGCGGTGTCCGCGATGCCGGTGGACGCGAGGTAGGCCTCGGCCTTCTTGGCGATGTTGCGCGGGTCACGGCTGTACTGCTCGCCGGTGATCGGGTCGTGGATAAAGAAATTGATGTTGAGCGTCTTGTCCCGGCGGAACGGGTCGACACGAGCCGTCGACAGGTCCGCGCGCAGCGCCATGTCGGACTCGTGGATGGCCTGGAAGCCGCGGATCGACGAACCGTCGAACGCCAGCTCCTCGTCCGGGTCGAAGGCGTGGGCCGGGATCGTGAAGTGCTGCATCACGCCGGGCAGATCGCAGAACCGGACGTCGACGAACTTGACGTCCTCGTCCGAGATGAACTTCTTGGCCTCGTCGGCGTTCTGGAACATCCAACTCCTCCTAGCCCGGCCGTACGCGGTCGGGGATTGCTTCGGTGGCGCGGTCCGTATCGCACTGGCGCGCTGCGGCCGACCCTAGAGAGACGGGATTTCCCGGGCATGACCCATTTGTTTCGCCGAGGTTAACCGGGTGGCGGCCCGGATGTGCCGTGTAACACGGCCTTGCGACCCCGGAGCCGGGGGAACGAATACGGGCGCAGTACCGTGGACGGGTGGACAACAGGCAAGCAATCGGCTCATGGCTCTCGGGCCCGCGCGCGGCCGCCGAGGAAATGGGCGTCGACTTCGGGCACCGGGGCGAGCGCCTCGGGCTCCCGGCGAACGGGCCCGGCTCGATCGCCCCGCTCGGACGGCGCTTCGGGGCCCTCTTCATCGACTGGGCGCTGTGCATGCTCATCGCCTACGCCCTCCTCGCGGACGGCAAGCTCCAGCAGGCGGGCAACTGGGCCCTGCTGATCTTCTTCGTACTCAGTGTCGTCACTGTCGGTACGGTCGGCTGCACCCCCGGCAAGCGCCTCCTCGGGCTCCGTGTGATCAGCGAGGGCGGCGGACGCCTCTCGCTGCCCCGCGTCCTGCTGCGCAGCGTACTCCTCGTCGTCGCCATCCCGGCGGTCATCTGGGACCGCGACACCCGCGGGCTGCACGACCGCCTCTCCCGCGCCGTACAGGTGCGGATCTGACCCAGCCGGACGGATGGCGAGCCGGACGGGCAGCGAGCCGGACGGACAGCGAAAGGGCGGGGGGGATCCGTGAGGATCCGCCCCGCCCTTCGTCGTTCCGTCCGGTGCCTCAGCGGCCCTTCGGCATCCGCATGCCCTTGGGCATCGGACCCTTCGGGATCGGCATGTTCTTCATGGGGTCGCCCATCGCCCGCAGGCGGTCGGTGGTCGCCGTGACCTTCTCGCCGGGCACCACGCGGGGCAGCTTGGCCAGCGTCGTGCGCAGCTTCTTCAGCGGCAGCTGGCCCTCGCCGTTGCCGATGATGTAGTCGTGCACGGGGACGTCCGTCACGATGCGCGCCATCTTGCGCTTCTCGGCCGTCAGGAGGGCCTTGACCCGGCCGGGGTGACCCTCGCCGACGAGGACGATGCCGGCCTTGCCGACGGCCCGGTGGACCATGTCCTCGTTGCGGTTGAAGGCGACGGCGGGCGTGGTCGTCCACTGCCGGCCCATCTGCTGCTCCAGGATGGAGGCGGCGGCGCCCGGCGTGCCCTCGATCTTGCTGTTGTAGGCCCGCTGGGCGCGCTGCCCGAAGACGATCGCCATCGCGAGGAACGCGAGCAGGACGCCCAGGATGCCCAGGTAGACCGGGTGGCCGATCGCGAAGCCCACGGCGAGCAGGACACCGAGGGTCACGATGCCCACGGCGGCGACGACGAGACCGACCTTCGGGTCGGCCTCTCGCGTCAGCTTGTACGACAGGGCGATCTGCTGCAGTCGCCCCTGCTTCTCAGGTGTTGCCTTCCTCGCCATAAGGCGAAGTTTACGTCGCCTGCGGGCCGGGGGCCGCCACGGCCTCCAGCACGTGCTGTGCCTCCCGCCGGTCCTTGGCGCGGCGGCGGTCCTCCAGCACCGCGGTCCAGGCGTTGCGCCGGGCGGTGCGCTGGCCGCCGCGCATCAGCAGCCCCTCCAGGGCCCGCAGGGCCCCGGTGACGGACGGGGGCCGGACCGAGAGGGTCGCGGGGAGGGTGGAAGCGGCGCGGGTGGCTGTCGCCATCGCTGCCTGGGCGGGCGCGGCCTGCATGTCGTTGTCCCCTCGGGAGCGGAAGTGATCATTGGGCAGCGGGGGGCTGGCGGTGCGTACCGACGGAGAAGTGTGGCGGGAAACGCCGGGCAGGGGAACTGCTGTGCGTGTCCCCATCGTCACCGAACGGTGTTACCAACGCATGACCTCTTGGTCAAACACCTATGAAACGTTGACGCGGCCCGTATCGTCCCCTCCGCCGTGCGGGGGGTGATACGGGCCGCGTCCACTGCCGTGCCGGGGAGGCGTCGCTGCAGGTCAGACCGCCTGTGCGGAGGGCGCCGCCGCGCGCCGCTCCATCGCCTGCTGGTAGAGGCGGCCGGCCCGGTACGACGAACGGACCAGGGGGCCGGACATGACGCCGGCGTAGCCGATCTCGTCGGCCTCCTGCTTCAGCTCGACGAACTCCTGCGGCTTGACCCAGCGCTCCACCGGGTGGTGCCGCGGCGACGGCCGCAGGTACTGGGTGATCGTGATGAGTTCGCAACCCGCCTCGTGCAGGTCGCGCAGGGCCTCGCTGACCTCGGCCCGCTCCTCGCCCATGCCCAGGATCAGGTTGGACTTGGTCACCAGGCCGGCCTCGCGGGCCTTGGTGATGACCTCCAGCGAGCGCTCGTAGCGGAAGCCGGGGCGGATGCGCCGGAAGATCCGGGGGACGGTCTCGACGTTGTGCGCGAAGACCTCGGGGCGCGAGGCGAAGACCTCTTCGAGCAGCTCGGGGACCGCGTTGAAGTCCGGCGCGAGCAGCTCGACCTTGGTGCGGCCCGCCTCGCGGCCGGCGGTCTGCTGGTGGATCTGGCGCACGGTCTCGGCGTACAGCCAGGCGCCGCCGTCGGCCAGGTCGTCGCGCGCGACGCCGGTGATCGTGGCGTAGTTCAGGTCCATCGTGACGACCGACTCGCCGACGCGGCGCGGCTCGTCCCGGTCCAGGGCCTGGGGCTTTCCGGTGTCGATCTGGCAGAAGTCGCAGCGCCGGGTGCACTGGTCGCCGCCGATGAGGAACGTCGCCTCGCGGTCTTCCCAGCACTCGTAGATGTTGGGGCAGCCCGCCTCCTGGCAGACGGTGTGCAGACCCTCGCGCTTCACCAGGCCCTGGAGCTCGGTGTACTCGGGGCCCATCTTCGCCCGGGTCTTGATCCACTCGGGCTTGCGCTCGATGGGGGTCTGGGCGTTGCGGACCTCCAAGCGCAGCATCTTGCGTCCGTCGGGTGCGACTGCCGACACGTCCGGCTCCCTATGGCTTCGATTCTTCGGCGGACACCAGGGTACGCCCGATATTTCCTACGCTCTTACTCGTATGCCCAAGGCAACTCATGGAAGCCGGGGCACATTCCCCCACCGGGCGCCCGCCGGGACCCCGCCGGACCCCGGCCGGACCCCGCCGGTCCGGCTAGCCCGCGGCGGTCTCGACGACCCGCGGCGCCGGCTCCGCCGTCTCCAGGATCTCCCGCAGGTGCTTCTCCACCACGGGCAGGACCTCGGCCACGGACACCCGCCGGCCCAGCTCGTTCGAGAGCGAGGTCACGCCGGCGTCGCGGATGCCGCAGGGCACGATCCGGTCGAACCAGGTGTTGTCAGGATCACAGTTCAGCGCGAAGCCGTGCATGGTGACGCCCTTGGCGATCCGGATGCCGATCGCGGCCAGCTTGCGGTCCTCGCGGCGCTGGCCGGCGTTGGACGGGGCGTACTCCGGGCCGTTCAGCCGGGGGTCGAACTCCTCGTCCGTCAGCCGGGGGTCGAAGTCCAGGGACAGGCCGCCGATCGCGGGGCGCTCCTCGACGGGATCGCCCAGCACCCAGACGCCGCTGCGGCCCTCGACGCGCGTGGTTTCCAGGCCCAGCTCGGCGCAGGCGCGGATCAGGGCCTCCTCCAGCCGGCGCACGTGGGCGATCACGTCCACCGGGCGCGGCAGCTTGAGGATGGGGTAACCGACGAGCTGGCCCGGGCCGTGCCAGGTGATCTTCCCGCCGCGGTCGACGTCGACGACGGGCGTCCCGTCCAGGGGGCGCTCGCTGTCCTCCGTGCGCCGTCCCGCCGTGTAGACCGCCGGGTGCTCCAGCAGCAGGCAGGTGTCCGGCACCTCGTCCGCGAACCGGGCGGCGTGGACCCGGCGCTGCTCCTGCCACGCCTCCTGATACTCGACGGCGTCCGCCCCGAAGCCCAGGTGGACGAAGCGCAGCTCATTCACGGCGGCTCCTCAGCTCCTCTTCGACTCTGCTCCGCCTGCCACTGTACGGCGGCCCGCGGACATCGCCGCAGGCGGGCGGTGGACCGCGGACGGAGGGCGAGTGGGGTCCGGGGCGCCTTCCGGGTGTATTTGATCTGTCCTCACACGATCGGATGAATGCGGGGCGAAGGTAGCGATCAGGGCGTTGAGGACCGCTAAGTTCGCGCCGTTCCAGAACGAGATCAGGGAGACCGGCAGGCTGATGACGGAACGACCCCCGCAGCGCATCCCCAATCGTCAGCTCGCCGCGTTGATCGCGGAGGCGGGCTTCTCCAACGCAGGGCTGGCTCGGCGAGTCGATCAGTTAGGGCTTGAGCACGGCCTCGACCTGCGGTACGACAAGACGTCCGTCACCCGCTGGCTGCGCGGCCAGCAGCCCCGCGGCACCACCCCGGCGCTCATCGCCGAGGTCTTCACCCGGCGGCTCGGACGACGGCTGTCCGCACAGGACCTGGGCCTGGACGCCTGCGCCCCGGTGTACGCGGGGCTCGAATTCGCCGCGTCCCCGGAGGAGGCCATTGACATCGTCAGCGGCCTCTGGCGCAAGGACTCCGGCAGCCACACCGAGCTCCGGAAGATCGCCTTCACCCCGGCCGGGCTGGTGGTGCCCAGCCGGGACTGGCTGATCGGCCGGGCCGACGAGCGCGTGGCCCGCGGCGCCCCCGCCTCCGACGGCGGGCGCGTGCCCGCCCAGGGACGCGGCCACCCGCCCCGCCAGCGGCACGTCGAGCGCGGACCCGGCGGCCGGGTCTCCATGGGCGACATCGCCGCACTGCGCTCGGTCGGCGAGCTCTTCCGCACGCTCGACCACGCCTACGGCGGCGGGCACGCCCGCCAGGCCCTCGTGCGCTACCTGGAGCACGAGGCCGAGCCGATGCTGCGCGGCACGTACGGGGAGGCCACGGGGCGGCGGCTCTTCGCCGCCGTCGCCGACCTCACCCGGCTCGCCGGCTGGACGTCGTACGACATCGCCGCGCACGGGCTGGCCCAGCGGTACTTCGTCCAGGCGCTGCGGCTCGCCCAGGCCGCGGGGGACCGCTCCTACGGCAGCTACGTGCTCGTCACCATGAGCCGGCAGGCGGTCTACCTCGGCCACGGCCGGGAAGCCGTACAGCTGGCCAGGGTCGCCCAGCAGGGCATCGGGTCCAGTGCCCCGTCCGTCGTGCAGTCGCTGCTGCACGCGGTGGAGGCGCGCGGGCACGGCGTCCTCGGTGAGGTACGGGCCTGCTCGGCCTCGCTGGCGCGGGCCGAACGGGCGCTGGAATCCTCCCGGCCCGGGGACGACGTGCCGTACTGGGCCCGGTTCTTCGACGAGGCCCAGCTGGCGGACGAGTTCGGCCACTGCCACCGCGATCTCCAGCAGTACCGGGCCGCCGCGCAGCACGCCGAGCGGTCCCTGCAGCTCCGCAGCCAGGCGTACGCGCGCAGCAGGCTCTTCTGCCGCGTGGTGCTGGCCACGGCGCGGCTGGGCCTCGGCGAGCTGGAGCAGGCGTGCCAGCTCGGCGCGGAGGCGGCGCAGGCGGCGGCCGAGATGCGGTCGGTGCGGGCGCTGGAGTACATCCGCGACTTCGAACGGCGGCTGGAGCCGTATCGCGATGCGGCGGCGGTGCGGGCGTACCGGGAGAAGGTGGCGGTGCTTTAGCCCTGCGGGCGGGGGGGGGGGGGGGGGGGGGGGGGGGGGG
>NZ_JBPQTS010000108.1:0-26233 GCF_051386455.1 Streptomyces sp. URMC 124 | reverse complement strand
GTCGCCGCTGCCGCCCGAGGTGAGGCCGAGGGCGGTGGCGCCGTCGAAGAGGGCCCCGCCGCTGTCGCCGGGTTCGGCGCAGACCGAGGTGCCGATCATGCCCTCGACCGCGCCCTCCTCGTAGTTGACGGTGACGTCGAGGGCGGTGACCTCGCCGCCGTGGACCCGGGTGGTGCTGCCGCTGCGCTGCACCTGCTCGCCGACGACGGCTTCCCCGGCCTTGCTGATGTTCTGCGTGCGGCCGTTGTAGAGGTCCACCGCGCTCGGGTGGGCGATGGAGGACGTGTAGCGGACGAGCGCGTAGTCGTGGCCGGGGAAGGACGAGCTCTCGGTCACGCCGATCTGGGTGCCGCCCTGGGTGGCGGACCAGGTCCGCGAGGCGTTGCCGCAGTGCCCGGCCGTCAGGAAGTACGGCTTGCCGCCCTTGGTGACGTTGAAGCCGAGCGAGCAGCGCACGCCGCTGCCCCAGATCGCGTCGCCGCCCGCGATGAGCGGACGGAACGTCCCTGCCGTCCTCTTGACCGCGGCCTTGTCCCCGAGGCGTGCGACCGCCCGGTCGAGCCGGTCCTGCCGGGCTCCGGTGACCGTGCTGTCGGCGGTGACGACGACCTTGCCGAGGCGGGGGTCGACCGACCAGGCCGTGCCCGGAATCGTGGCCTCCGACTTCAGCGTCCGCAGGGCCGAGGCGAGCTCGGCGGCGGAGTGGCGCACGGTCCTGGGTTGGGCGCCGGCGGCCCGTACCCCGGCCGCCGTCTCCCGGTCGAGGACGTTGACGACGAGCCGGCCGGTCCGGGAGTCGTAGTACGAGCCGGCCGTGGCCGTTCCGAGGTCGGCGGAGATCTGCCGGGCGAGCTCCGCGGCCTGCGACGAGGACAGCCGGCGAGGCTCCGGTGCCGGCGCGGAGGCGTGTGCGCTGGGGAGGGTCAGCGCCGCGGCCGTCAGGGCGACCATCGCCGCTCCGGCGGCCGCCGTACCGCGCGTGGAGACGGCGGAGATGCGGGAACGTTTCACTCGTGACCTCCTGTGGGGGAGTGCCCGGTGGCACGGTGGTGCCCGGGCGTGGAGGACGTGCGGGTGCGGTGCGCGTACGCGTACGCGACGGACATGTGCGAGCGGCAAGTGCGACGGACGTGCGTGACCCGTGTGCGTGAGGCGTACTGATGCGCACCGGTGAGGACGTGAGGACATGGCGCGCGACAGGCCGATGAGATCGTCGCGTCCATGTCAAGAACGGGATACGGGTGAGTATCCCGATGCGGCAAGCGGAAGTTCAAGAGCGACATTCGGTCGCGCGAAGGGCGCCGGCCGCGGCCCCCCGGAGACCCAGAGGCACCGCAAGCCGTCCCCCTGAACGGGAGTGACGGGTGCGGGCGCCCGTCGGGCGGTGACCGGACACCGCCGGGCGCGCCTGTCCGGTATTCGCTCCCCGCGGACCGCCGGTGGAGCGGGGCCGGACGTTCTTTGCTCAGTCTTAACGGCCGGACTCAACGGCCGGAGCGCGGCAAAGGCAAAGCCGGGCCCCGCCGTTCGCACGGCAGGGCCCGGCCGGGCGTGCGGCTACTGCGCCCCCGTGGTGTGGGTCGGGCGGATCGGTCCGCTCCCGCCCTGCGCCTGCGGCGCGGTGCCCTCGGCGGCCTCGACCGGCTTGTCCAGCTCGGCCGAGAGCGCCTGCTCGGTGGGCGTGGCGGGCTGGGGCGCGGCGGGCTGCTCGGCGGGGGCCCCGGCCTGCTCGGTGCTCTTGGGGTCCTCAGCGGTCATATCGAAACTCCTGTGTCAGGCGTGCGCTGCGATGCGCAGGAACAACTGTGCCTGCAGTATGTAACGGCGCTGTCAACGGACGATCAACGGCCCCTCACCAGACGTCGCCCGCCCCGGCGCGGGGCACTGAGGTACTGTCACCACCTGTCGCCGGACAGAGCCGGCAGGGCACGGTCGGGGGAAAGATGCGGGACACAACACAGCCGTCCGCAGACCGGTTCCATTTCCAGCTGCTCGGCCCGGTGCGCGCACTGGCGGACGACCGCCAGGTGGACCTGGGCACGCGTCAGCAGCGCGCCATGCTCGCCGTCCTCCTGCTGCGCGGCGGCGCCACCGTCTCCAGCGACGAACTCATCGACGCCCTGTGGGGCGAGGCCGCACCGCCCCAGGCCCTCGGCACCATCCGCACGTACGCCTCCCGCCTGCGCAACCTCCTCGAACCCGGGCGCGCCGCCCGCACCCCCGCGACCGTCCTCGTCTCCGTCGCCGGCGGCTACGCCCTGCACGTGGCACCCGAGCGCGTCGACGCCCTCGTCTTCGAACGCCTCCTCGCCGAAGCCGGCGCCGCCCACGCCGCGGGGGACGTCACCGGCGCCCACGCCGCGTACACCGCCGCACTGGAGCTGTGGCACGGCGCCGCGCTGGCCGGCCTGCCCGGCCCGTACTGCGAGCGCCAGCAGGACCGGCTCTCGGAAGCCCGCCTGGCCGCGCAGGAGGGCCTCTTCGCCTGCGGTCTCGCCCTCGGCCGCCACGCCGAGCTGGTCCCCGAGCTCACCTCGCTCGCCGCCGAGCACCCGCTGCGCGAGCGGCTGCGCGCCCAGCTGGTCCTCGCCCTCTACCGCTGCGGCCGCCAGGTCGACGCCCTCGCCGCCTACGCCGAGGCGCGGCGGCTGCTCGTCGAGGAGCTCGGCGTCGAACCCGGCCCGGAGCTGACCCGGCTGCACGCCCAGGTGCTGTCCGGCGATCCCGGGCTCGCGCCGCCCGCCGCGGGGGCCGCGGCCGCGGCCGGCCCGAGCGAGGCGCGCCGCCCGGCCGGAGCCCCCTTCCAGCTGCCCGCCGGCATACCCGACTTCACCGGCCGCGAGGACCTGGTGCGCGAGGTGCACGGCGCGCTCACCGGCGCCGCGGGCCGCGCCGTGATGATCGCCATGCTCACCGGCATAGGGGGCGTCGGCAAGACCGCCCTCGCCGTCCACACCGCCCACCTGGCCCGGCCCGACTTCCCCGACGGCCAGCTCTACGTGGACCTGCGCGGCGCCGGATCCGACCCCGCCGACAGCGGCAGCGTCCTGGCCCACTTCCTCCAGGCTCTGGACGTCCCCGAGGCCGACATCCCCGACGACCTGGAACAACGCGCGGCCCTCTACCGGTCCGTGCTCGCCGACCGGCGCGTGCTGCTCCTCCTCGACAACGCCCGCGACGCCGCCCAGATCCGCCCGCTGCTGCCCGGCACCGCCGGCTGCGCCGTGCTCGTGACCACCCGGTCCCGTGCCCTCACCCTCGGCGGCGCCCGCCACTTCCACATCGGTGTCTCCAGCGAGCCGGAGGCCCTCTCGCTGCTGGCCGCCATCGCCGGCGAGGAGCGGGTCGCCGGGGAGCCGCGCGCCGCCGCGGCCCTGGTCGCCTCGTGCGGCCACCTCCCGCTGGCCGTGCGCATCGTGGCCTCCCGCCTCGCCTCCCGGCCGGGCTGGACCGTCGCCTCGCTCGTCGCCCGCCTCGACGACGAGCGCCGCCGCCTGGACGAGCTGCAGGCCGGCGACCTGACGGTGGAGACCACCTTCCGCCTCGGCTACACCCACCTGCCGTCCGACCAGGCCCGGGCCTTCCGCCTGCTGGCCCTCGCCGACGCCCCCGACCTGCCGCTGGCCGCCGCGGCCGTCCTCCTCGACCGCGACGAGTTCACCGCCGAGGACCTCGCCGAGGGCCTCGCCGACGCCGGGATGCTCGAGTCGTACGCCCCCGGCCGCTACCGCTTCCACGACCTCCTCAGGCTCTACGCGCGTCGCCGGGCCGAACGCACCGAAGCGCCGCGGGAGCGCAGCGAAGCCGTCGAGCGCCTCCTCGACCACCTGCTCGCCACCGTCGGCAACGCCTCCCGCGTCCTCGAACCCGACCACGCCCTGCACCGGCACCTGCACCCCGTCGCCGCGCCCGGCCTCGTCTTCGCCGACGCCGACGAGGCCCGCCAGTGGCTGCGCCGCGAGCACATCACGCTCGCGGCCACCCTCGCCCAGGCCGTGCGCGAACTCCCCGGTGCCCTGCGCGCCGCCGGTGACCTGCTGCTCACCTGGTCCGGCCTGATCGAGGGCCCCGCGCACCGCGACGAACTGCGCCGCCTGTCCGAACTGACCGCCGCCGCCGGGCGCGAGGCGGGCGACGCGCACGTCGAGGCCCGCGCCCGCTACACCCTCGGCAACCTGCACTACCTCACCGACGTGTACGAGGCCGCCGAGCGCGAGCTGTCCCAGGCGCTGCGCCTCGCGGAGGCCGCGGGCGACCCCATGTGCCGCCACCTCGCCGCCAATGCCCTCGGCATCCTCTGCTTCGCCACCGACCGCCCCGCCCGCGCCCTGCCCCTGCTGGAGCAGGCCCGCGTCCTGTGCGAGGTCCTGGGCGACCGGGGCAGCGAAGCGCGGGTGCTCGCCAACACCGCCCGCGTCCGCCTCGCCCTCGCCCGGCCCCGCGAGGCCGAGCGCGACGCCGCCGAGGCCGTCCGCCTCGCCGAGGCCACCGGCAACGGCCCGACCGTCGCCCTCACCCTCTACCAGCACGGCTGCGTCCTGCGCGAGACGGGCCGCCCCGACCTGGCGGCACGCCGGCTGCGCGATGCGCTCGGCTCCTTCATCGAGCAGCAGCAGCGCGGCTGGGAAGGCCTGGCCTGGGCCCGCCTCGCGGAGTGCCGGCTGGCCGAATGGCGCGAGGCCGACGCCGTCTCCTGCGCCGAGCAGTCCCTGCAGATCGCCCGCGAACTGGGCAAGACCTACTGCCAGGGCCTGGCCCACGCCGTCCTCGGCCGGGCCCTTCCCCGCCTGGGCGACCCGTCCCGCGGCCGGGACCACCTGCGCGAGGCCCTGACCCTCTTCGAACGGCTGGGCGTCCCGGAGGCGGCGCAGGTCCGCACCCTCCTCGCGCAAACCCCGGCGACGGCGCCGTGACCCGGGGGTACGGACCCTACGTCAGCGCGCGGCGCGGTTCGGGGCGCCGCCGTTCACCGGCTGGACGGCCGGGCCGGGGTCGGGCAGGTTCTTGAAGAACTCCGAGGACTCGCGGCCGCGGATGCGGAACACCGCGTCGAGGAGGGCGTGCGCCGACCGGGGCGAGCCGTCGGACCGGTCGGGAGCGGACGCGCCCGCGCGCCAGGCGAGATAGACGCGGGTCAGCTCGATCTCGGTCTCCCGCAGCAGTATCCAGGAGACGTCCCAGCGGTAGAAGCTCTTGAGCGCCGTGGTGGCCGCCACCAGCAGCCCCGCACCGGCGATGGCGGCGGACTTGCCGGGGAAGTCGAGGGCGGTCAGCACGGGCAGGGCCGTCCCGACGAGGATCACCAGGGCGCCGCTCAGCCGGTAGAGCCGCCGGTGCCAGGCGGCGCGGACGTCGTAGAAGTCGATGACCTCCAGGACGTACTGCTCGGCGGCGGCCGTGAAGCCCTGCTCGGAGTTGCGCCAGCGGGGCGCCTTCGCTCTCAGGCCCAGTTTCCTCAACACAGCTTTTCCCCCACGCTCACAGGGCTGACACGGGCAGGTATCCGGAGAAGAAGACGTTGGCCACCGACTCCCGGGCGGCGCGCTCCTCCTCCGGCGAGTGGACGGTCCAGCCGATGACGGGAAGGCCCCGCCGCTGCCAGAAGCGCAGGGCCCGGGACGGCAGGGCGGCCAGTTCGAAGCTGATGAAGGCGGGGCGGACGGCGGCGTTGGTGACCATGGACCGGCCGACGGCACGCAGCACCGGCGGCGCGGACCGCAGGGCGCCCCCGATCTGCCCGACCGGCACACCCGGCAGCATGCGCCCCAGCCGGTGGACCGCACGGGGGTCGAAGGACTGCACGGCCACGCTGCCGCCGTAGCCACTGATCGCCGCGGCCACCGCCCGCTCCAGGCCGAGGGCCCCGGCCACACCCCACCGGCGGACGTCGACCATGACGGGCACGCGGCCGGCCACCACGGCGAGCACCTCGGGCAGCGTGGTGGGCACGTGCGAGGCGAGGGCCGAGGAGGCCACCGCCCGCAGCTCCCCGAGCCGCAGGGAGGTGACGGGCAGCTCCCGCCCCGACGGCAGGCGCACCGTCGCGTCGTGCACGACGGCCAGGGCGCCGTCCCTGGTCAGCTGCACGTCCAGTTCGAAGGGGACGCCGTGCTCGACGGCGCGCCGGAACGCCGCCATCGAGTTCTCCGCCACGGCGTCCGGGCCCCCGTGCAGGCCCCGGTGCGCGATCGGCCGGCTCAGGTGCCAGGGGAGATCTCGCACGGTGCCCTCCGCAGCGGTCGTCACGACGGTGTCGAGGGCCGGGGAGCGTCGCACAGCCGCTGGAACGCCGCGAGCATGCGGGTCTCGGCCCGGGAGAGGGAGTTGTGCACGCCGAGCAGGTGGTGCAGCTCCTCGAAACGCACCCACGCGTCGCGGTAGCCGAGGCGGCGCAGCGCCTGGACCCGGTCCGGGGAGAAGGACAGCAGGCCCGTCAGCGGGCCCAGCGGGCCGGGCGGGACGATGGGCACGCTGGGGCGGATGTCGATGCGGGTGACGCGGCTCGCGGCGTGCGAGCTCACGACGGCGTCCGGGTGCAGGTGGACCACCACCACGACCTCGCAGTGCTCCTGCTCCGCGAAGGCGCGCACCGGGGTCCGGTCGCCGGGGCCGCCGAGCCCGCCGTCGAGGTAGGCGCAGCCGTCGACCACGCGGGAGGGGAAGATGAACGGCAGCGCGGCGCTGGCGAGCACGGCCTCGCGGATCTGGTGCTCGGGAAGGTGGTTGAGCGGCAGGACATCGCCCCTGGCACCGCCCAGCCACCGCATCACTTCCATGAGGTGGCGCAGCCGCACGGGCAGCGACGCCGTGCGGGCCAGCGGGTAGGCGACCACCCACAGGGGTCGGCCGGCCCGGATCGCGGCCGCGTCCACCGCCTCGTCGACCAGCTCCTCCAGCAGCCCGACGCGGCGGCGCAGGCCCAGCAGCCGTGAGGCGAGCAGCCGGGCCTGCCGGGCCGTGTCCTCGGCCGCCACCCCGGCCGCGTCGAGCGGCAGGCCCCGGTCGGCGAAGGGCGCCACCCCCGACTGGGTGGAGAAGCGCTCCCAGAACTCCGCCAGGCGCAGGGTGCCGGTCTTCAGGTCCGGGGCGCTGACGAGCACGGCGCCGTTGAGGGCCCCGATGCTGGTGCCGGCGACGGCCGCGATGTCCAGGCCCATTTCCGCGAGGTAGTCGCAGACGCCCAGTTCGTACGCGCCCTTCGCGCCCCCGCCGGCCAGCACCAGGCCGATGCGCAGGGAACCGGCCGGCCGGAACGGTGGCCCGCCGGCCGCCGCCGCGGCGGGGTCTTTGGCGCCCGGGGCCGCCGTGGGCACGGGCAGGGCCCGCCCGGAGGCCACGCCGCCCGCGCGCTCCGCCCATCCGGAGAAGGTGTGCTCGACGTCCTGTCCGTCACTCACGTCCCGCACCGTCCCCTCCGCCGTCGCCGGGCTCCGCGAGCTTGCGGAGCCGGATCCGCCGCTGGCGCGCCTCCGCGAACTGCTCGGCCACGATGCGCCGCACGAGCTGCTCGACGCTCAGGCTGGAAGGGAGGAAGAGGTCGCCGCTGCCGCTGCTGTCGCGCAGGGCGGAGCGCGCGGCCTCGTCGGCTCCGGCCCCGGCCACGGAGAGCTCCGCCGCCCGGGCCAGGGCCGAGGTCAGCGGCCCGGCCGCGTCCGACAACTCGTCCGCCACGCCGAGGCCGAGCAGCTCGGCCACCATCAGCCGGTGGTTCTCGCTGGGCAGCTCGCGGACGACGGTGGACAGCATGCCCGGCAGCGACTTGACCCCGTCGAACCAGGGCACGGGCGGGTCCTGCAGCATGCGCTCGGTCAACTGCCGCTGCATGAGGGCCTCTTCTCCGGTGAAGGCGTACGTGCCGGCCGGGCCGGAGGCCACCTCGCGGGCGAGCAGGACCGCTCCCACCAGCCAGGGCAGGCCCGGGTCGGGCCGCGGGTGGCGCCAGCGGCGGGCGGCGGCGTCCATGGCCGTACGGGCCTCGAGCGCCGCCAGCCGCCGCTCGTGGTCGGACAGGAAGCGGCCCGTGTCACTGGCGAGCCGGGCCAGGATCTCCCCCAGCTCGCCGATCGCGTCCGCCGACCACTGGCCGGCCGTCTCGACGCGCTCGATGCGCTTCTTCGCGTCGTGCACCTCTTCGGAGACCTCGGCGACCACGAGGTCGGTGACGGTCATCCGCTCGCTCAGGTGCGTCAGCCAGCGCAGCGTGAGCTTCTGGGTGCTGAGGACCCGGTCGCGCACGGTCCGTTCGCGTATGCGGTCGCGGCCGGTCGCGCGGCCGAGCAGCCGGGCGAAGAACCCCTCGCGGGCCCCGGCGCGCGCCAGGTCGTTCGCGGTGTGCAGGTCGTTGGTCAGTTCGAGGAGCAGCCGGTCGTCGACGAGCGGCACGCCGCGGGCGACGATCTCCAGGGAGAGGACGTCCTCGGGGGCCGTCACGGGGCCTCGTCCGGAACGAGGAAGACGAACGCCTTCAGGTGGTGCTCGGGCGCCTCGCCCTGGACGGCGTAGGCGGGTGCGACGACGAAGCCCGGGGTTCCGGTGTCCTGTCTGTTGTACGGCTGGTAGTCGCCCTCGGCGAGGGCGTCGACGCCGACGTCGAACTGCAAGGTGGCGGGCAGTTCCACGGCGGCCATGTCGCGGATGATGCCGTTGGCCGCGTCCACGACCTTGCGCAGCCGGGGGTCGGCGCCCTCGGTCGCGTAGCCCCGCTCCGTCAGCACGGAGAACACGTCCTCCGGCGCCGCGGCCGCGCCCTGCCGGGCCGGAGCGAAGAGGAGGTGCACGGTCTCGGCGACGGCGCGGGCCCGTGCGGCCGGCATGCCTCCGGGCACCCGGTCCCACGGCCGGGCGTCGGCGGGGCACAGCTCGCGGGCGAGGTTGCGCAGGTCCTGGTCGACCAGCCGCTGGTAGCGCTCCTTGATCTGGGAGTGGCGCCGGTGCATGTCGCTCGGCGCCTCGCCGGTGGCGATGGCGTCGCGGACGCCCGCGGAGCGCAGCCGGTCCAGCAGGCCCTCCACCTGCCGGGTGCGGCTCTCCAGGCGCTCCACCCGGGTGGCCAGGACGGTCACGCCGTCCGACAGCTGGCCCACCGTCTCCCGCAGGCGGCTGATGTCGTGCTGCACGGAGGATCCCCGCCTGGACTTGGCGTTCTGCTGCTCGGTCCGCGCGTCCACGCCGTGCTGCCACGACTCCACCGCGATCAGCCGGTCGTGCAGCTCGCGCAGCTGGTCGAGCCACCACTCCTGCGAGTACTGGCCGCTCGTCGCCGCTCGCATGGAGGGGGCGGCGGGGGGCTCCTGAGAGGCCTCGTGCTCGTTCCACCCGTAGTGGTCGTACATGGCTCACCTTCCTTGCGGGGCGTCGGGACGGTCGGTGCTGCCGCGGCCGTAGAGGTCGTCGAAGGCGACCTCGGCGCGGCGGGCGGCTCCGGACCGGCGGTCGCGGACCTCCACTTCGATCTCCGTCGTCCCGAACGAGAACGCGACGTCCAGGGAACGCTGGCTCGTGGGCAGGCCGACCGAGCCCGAAATATCGGGAACGACTTTCCCGACGGCCTCGCAGCCCTCCTCGTCCGTGTATTGCGGGTCGTGCGCGTACGTGGCGTGGATGGTCACCTGGACCGAGGTCCACTTGGGGAATACCGCCACGGTGCTCCGCGCCTGGTGATCGGCCGGAACGAGATCGTTGCGGCGGACCATCACGACGAAGCGGTCATTGCACTTCTCGTTTCCGTCGTCGTCGATGAAGAATTTCTCCTGGGGGTCGACGCCGTGCCGGAAAGGCATGCTGCAGCCGAATCCGTAGGTGTATTTGGAGCGCCGTCCCCAGATGATGGAGGGGTCGTACGCGAAGTGCACGGCGCCGCCGAGAACGGCGACGGCGGGATCCATCGGCGTGATCACCCGGACTTCGTGGCCGAAGCGCTGGGCGATGCGGTCGCGGAGGTAGGTGGAGCGGGCGAATCCGCCCACCAGCAGCATTTGTTCGCGCCCTACCGGCGGCCCGTCGCCGCCCGCCGCGGCCCGTTGCCGTTCGATGGTGGCGAGGATGGGGCGCACCACGGATTCGAAGAGCTGCGTGACCTCGTGCGCGGTGATCTCGATGTAGTGCGTCTCGCCCGAGGCGAGCACCGTCAGCCGGGACCTGGTCGGTTCGTCGAGGGCGTCCCAGATCTTGCCGGGGATGCTGACGAGCACCGTGTCGTTGATGACGGGAGTGCCGTCGGCGGCCGTCTCGGAGACGAGCCGCACCTTCTCGGTCTCCCATTCCGACTCCAGCTGCCCGACCTCCTTGGGGTAGGCGGACACCAGCGCTTTGAGCTGCTGCTCCCCGAAGCGGTCGGCGAGGATGTCGGTGACGAAGGCGTGGTTGACGTAGGCGGAGCCGAGGCGGTCGCCGTCGGCGACGCGGGTCTCCTTGAGCTGCCCGGGGCCGACGCCCGCCGCGCGGATCTGGTAGCTGGTGATGTCGACGGTGCCGCCCCCGCAGTCGACGACCATGAACCGGCTGCCGGGGGTGTCGACCTCCAGCTGCCCCTCGGGGCGGTCCGGGCCGAGCACGGTGCCCGCGTTGAGCGCGCAGTAGACCGCGGCGGCCTCGGGCTCCTGCACCAGCAGTAACCGCTCGGCGTCCCCCGGGAGCCCCGCCGAAACCGCGGCCGTGCGCATGAACTGCCGGTCGGCCTCGGTCCACATGGCGGGGATGGTCAGGCACCAGCGGATCTCGTCGGCGGTGTAGGCCGCGCCGCCGACGGCGTAGCGGCCGATCTGGTCCAGCGCGGCCCCGCGGACGTGCATGAGCATGGCGGTGACGAGGTCCTTGACGGTGTCGCGCCGTGCCCCCGCCAGGCGGCCCTGGAACTCCGGGATGTCCGACTTCCCCTCGCGGCCGTGAATGGCCATCTTGAACTTGCTGGCGTAGCCGAAATTCTGCGGGTTCCCCCGGGCGAGTTCGCGGTCCCAGGCATTGCGCGCCTTTTCGCCGAACTTCACCGGCTCGCCCGCCCGGTTCACCAGGACGGCGCTCAGGTCCTTCGGGTAGGTGTGGCCCCCGGATTGTGTGAACGGCTGGTAGACCACGACCCGGTGACCCGCCGCGTCCTGGAGCGCGGAGACGGTGGCCCAGGCGAATCCGGTGCCGTGCGTTCCGAAATCGATCGCGACGATCACCTTGGGTTTGAAAATCGCATCACGTGTTGACGGCGTCATGGCTCCCCCGAGCTCCGCACAGTTGCCGACAGGTGCTTGAGGGTACACGTCACTCCCGGTGCCCGGGAGTCCGTTCGCGGAATGGCTTCCACCTGTGTGCGGCGGCGGTCCGCGGAATGGATTTCCTTGCTGTCAGCACCGATTGGGGAGCGCCGGGAAGGGGAGCGGGGGAGCGTCCACGGGATTCGTGGATATATCCATCCGATCTTTCTCTCGTGGTGGTCGTGGCGTTATCCCGGCAACCCCCCGTTGATCTCGACGACCTGACCGGTGAGGTACGAGGCCCGGTCCGACACCAGGTACGCGACCAGGTCGGCCACCTCCTCCGGGGCACCTGCCCGGCCGAGCGGGATCTGCTCCAGGTGACGCCTCGTCACCGCGGCGGGCAAGGAGGCCGTCATGTCGGTGGTGATCAGTCCCGGGGCCACCACGTTGGCGCGGATGCCGTACCGGCCGGCCTCCTTGGCGAGCGAGCGGGTGAAGCCGATGATCCCCGCTTTCGAGGCCGCGTAGTTGGTCTGCGTCGCGCTGCCGCTGACACCGGCGATGGAGGAGAGGGTGACGATCGCCCCCTTGCGGCGCTTCATCAGCGGGAAGACGGCCGCGCGGCAGATGTTGTACGTGCCGTGCAGGTTGGTGTCGATGACCTCCCGCCACTCCTCGTCGGCCATCAGCGCGAGCGGCCGGTCGCGGGTGATGCCCGCGCAGGTGACGACCGCGGCCGGCGGGCCGAGCTCGCGCACGGCCGCGGTGACGAACTCCCGGGCCGCGGCGGCGTCGGCGACGTCCGCCTGCTGCGCGTACACCCGGACGCCCGCCGCCAGGGCCGCCTTCGCGGTGGCCTCGGCGGCGTCGGAGTGGGAGCGGTAGCAGAAGGCGACGTCGTGGCCCTCCTCGGCCAGCCGCGTCACCACCGCCCGCCCGATGCCGCGCGAGCCGCCGGTGACCAGCGCCACCGGCCGCTCCGCTACGCCGGCCGGAGGCCCGCTCCGGCCGGTGCCGGCGGCGGCGCTCATGCCGCGGTCCCGCCCGCGGCCCGCTCCCGGACCAACTCGGCGATGCGCCGGAAGGAACCCAGGTCCGCGAGGTCGGAGTCGTCGATGCGGATGCCGTACTGCTCCTCGATGCGCACGGCGATCTCCAGGGAGATCAGCGAGTCCACCTCGAGGTCCTCCTTGAAGCGGGCGTCGTCGGTGACCTCCTCGACGGGGAGTTCGAGGGCGTCGGCGACGACGGCGCGGAGCTCTTCGGTGTCGAGGGGGGAGGTCGTGGGCTGAACGGTCATGGCGGGGTCTCCGGATTCGGGGGTCGGGACTTGGCGTGTGAAGTTCGGTAACTCAGAGGAGGATTGACTGTGAGTCAGGGAGCTGTCAGCAGCAGCGCCGCCGCGGCGTCGTCACCGGCACTCCCGGCCGTGGCCAGGACCGCGCCGCCGTGCACGCCGCCTTCCGCGCCACTGTCCGCGCCGCTTTCCGCGCGGCGGTCGAAGTGGGCGACGGCCGCGGCGCACTGGAGCACACCCAGGGCTCCGGAGCAGCGGCCGAGCCGCCCCGTCAGGTCGACGGCCGGGACGTCCGCGGGAGCACCGGCGGCCTCCTCGCCGGTCAGCCACAGGCCGACGCTCGCGGGCGGGGCGCCCTGCAGGACGGCGGTCACCGCTGCCGCCGGCGCGGCGCCGCGCGCGTACGCGCCCGCGCCGACGACGGCCCGCGGCCGGGCACCGCGTGCAAGCGCCCGTCCCCGCGACTCCAGAACGAGGGCGACCGCGCCGTCGAGGACCGGCCCGCCCAGCAGCTTGGTGACCGCGTCCCCCGACGGCTCGACGCCGATGACGACGGCCGTCTCCGCGCGCCCCGCGGCGAGGGCCCCGCACGCCCAGTACACGGCGTCGAGTCCGCTGGTGGGACCGTTGCACAGGGTGATGCTCGGGCCGCGCAGCCCGTGGCGCATGGCGACGGATCCGGCGATGACGTTGCTGGAGGTCTGCGGGAGGCCGAGGGGGCTCAGGCCGGTCACGGTGTCCCGGGCGATGACGTCGGCGAACGCGCAGACGCTGTCCAGGATGCCGAAGTTGGAGCTGACGAGCACGGCCGTGGTGTCACCGTCGCCGGTGAACGCCTTGCCGTCGTGCAGGCCGGCGTCGCGCAGGGCCGGTTCGGCGGCCCGCAGCGCCAGGCGCGAGGCGCGGTCCTTGTGCCGCATCTCGCGGCCGGTGAGTCCGGTGTGCGGGTCGAAGCCGCCCTCGCGGACGGCGCCGAGGAGCTCGTCGGGGAAGGTCAGGCCGGGGACGGCGAGTCCGACGCCGGTGACGACGACCTGGGGCCGGGTGGGGCCGTCCGTGGCCGGGACGGTGCGTGCGCTGTCGTTCACCGGACCGCCTCCACTATCGCCGCGGCGTTGATCCCGCCGAAGCCGAACGCGTCGATCTGGGCGAGGCCGATGCCGGCCGGTGCCGCCGTGTCCTGGACGAGCCGCAGGCCCGCGGCCTCCTCGACCGGGTCGGTGAGCCCGAGCACCGGCGGGACCGTGCCCTGCCGGAAGGCCAGTGCCGCGACGACCAGGCTGAGCAGCCCGGATCCGCCCAGCGTGTGGCCGGTCATGGACTTGACGGCGGTCATCAGCGGCCCGCCGCCCCGGTGCCCGCTGCCGGGAGCGAAGATCTGCGAGAGCACGCCGGCCTCGGTCGAGTCGTTCTTGGGAGTGCCGCTGCCGTGCAGCATGACCAGGTCGATGTCCTCGGGGGAGACCCCGGCGCGCCGGTGGGCGTCGCGCACCACCCGCGTGATGCCCTCGGGGTCGGGGGCGGTGGGGTGATGGGCGTCGCAGTTGATGCCGACGGCCCGTACGCGCGCGTGCACGCGCCGCGCGGTCGACTCCGCGTCCGGGGCGCGCTGCACGACGACGGCGACCGCGCCCTCGCCCATCAGCATGCCCTTGTGCGAGCGGTCGAAGGGGCGCAGGGCGTCGGGGATGTCGTTCTGCACCCGGTCCAGCGTGCCGAAGGCGCTCTCGCCGATGGCGTCCGTGCCGGCCACCACGACGGTGTCCGCGGCCCCCGCCTCGATGAGGTCGGTGGCCATGGCCAGCGCGTACAGCGAGGCGGCGCAGGCGTTGGCGAAGGTGTACGTGCGCGTGGCGCCGAAGGCCTCGCGCAGTGCGGTGCCGAAGTGCAGGGAGGAGGGGGACAGCGGCGCGCCGGTCCGCCACCACAGCTCGGCGCTGCGCTGTTCCTGGAGGGTCGTGCCGACCAGGACGGGCGTGTCGGCGAGGTCGTGGGGGAGGCCCGCGTCGGTGAGGGCCTGGGCGACGGCCTGCCGCAGCCAGCGGGTGGCCCGGCCCGGCTCGTCGGTGCCCGGGCGGGCGCGGTCGTCGACCTCGTAGGCCTGCCTGGCCCGGTACTTGGTGGTGTCGAAGGCGCGCAGGCCGGCGAGCCCGCTGCGGCCCGCGCAGAGCGAGGCGAAGATCTCCTGCGGGGTGCCGCCGATGCTCGCGACCGCCCCCATGCCCGTGATGTCCCAGGTCATGACTGTCCCATCCGCTCGCGCAGCCGGTAGGCGGCGAGCTTGCCGGTGGCCGTCGCCGGCAGGACGTCGACGAACTCGAAGCGGCTGGGCCGCTTGTACGGGGCGAGGCGGCTGCGGACGCAGGCCCGGATGGCCCGGCGCACGGCGTCCCGGTCGGTGCCCTTGGCGGTGACGGTGAAGGCCACCGAGCGCTGCAGCCCGTCGGGGTCGGGGGCGCCGACCACCACGCAGTCCGTGACCCCGTCGATCGAGCGGACCACGTCCTCGATCTCGCGGGGGACGACCTTGTAGCCGCCGAGGTTGAGGATGTCGTCGGCGCGGCACAGGTAGGCGATGCTGCCGTCGGGGTTCCGGCGGACGATGTCGCCCGTGTAGGCGCCGCCCGCGTCGAAGGTCACCGCGTCGTCGCCGGCCCGGTCGACGTAGCCGAGGGAGACCGTGGGCCCGGCGATGTGCAGCCGGCCGTCGGTGCCGTCGGGCACCGGCGCGCCGCGGTCGTCGCGGACGGTCACGGTCACCCCGGGCACGGGCAGGCCGGCCAGCCCGTGCAGGGACCGGCCCGGGGGCGTGGCGACGGCGACGTGCATGACCTCGGTCGCGCCCAGGCAGTTCATGACGGGCGCGCCGAAGGCGGCCTCGATGCGCCGGCTCAGCTCGGCCGGGCAGTGCTCGCCCGCGGTCAGGCACAGGCGTACGGACGACAGCGCGTCCGCGTCCAGGCGGTCGGCGGCTTCGAGGAGGCCCGCGTACAGGCGCGGCACCGAGCACAGCACGGTCGGCCGGTGGCGGCGCAGGGCGGCGCTCACCGACCGCGGGTCGACGGCGCCGCGCAGGACGACGGCGCTCGCCCCGGCGGCCAGCGTGCACAGCACCGAGCTGCCGAAGCCGTAGCCGAACGACATCCGCGCGGTGGACAGCACGATGTCATCGGGCCGCAGGTCCAGGACGGCGCCGTAGCCGTCGAGCATGGCGCCGATCCCGGCGGCGGAGTGCCGCACGCCCTTGGGGCGGCCGGTGGAGCCGGACGTGTACTGGATCAGCCACTCGGCACCGGCGGGGCGGGACGCCGCGGGAGTTGGCGCTCCGGGGCGGTGGGCTCCCGTGGTCCGGCCGTCGGCCAGCCCCTCCCTGACTTGATGACCCGTCAGAATCGGCAGGTGTGCGAACGCCTCCTGCAGGGCGGCCTGCTGGGCGGGGGAGGTGTCGAGGTGGACGACGCCCGCGCCGCAGTCGGCGGCGACGAACCGGATGTCCTCGCCGCCCAGCATCGGGCTCACCGGAACCGGCACGCACCCGTGGCACCACAGCCCGAGCACGGCCACGACCGTGGCCACCGAATCCTCGGCGACGACCAGGGCGCGGGTGCCGGCCGGCACGCCCAGGGCGTCCAGGGCCCGCGCGTAGCCCTGCGCGGCCTCGTACAGGCGGGCGTACGAGACCGTGCCGGCGTCCGGGTCCGCGTACGCCGTCCGCCCGCCGTGGCCCGCGGCGACGTGGGCGCCGACCAGGCGGTCCACCAGGTCTCCCGGGCGCGGGCCCTTCACGGCGAGCAGCTCCGCCGCGTCCCGGACGCTGTCCATCCCCGCCGTCTCGTCGTCGCCGAGCGCGACCCCGAAGGTCTGCTCGATGCGCGCCGCGATCTCCACCTTCTCCAGGGAGTCGACCTTGAGGTCCTGGTGGAACGAGGCGTCGGCCCGTACGTCCGCCACGTCGAGGTCGAGGACGAACGCCACGATTTCGCGAAGCCGGTCGCCGGTATCGCCGGTATCGGATTTCCGCACAGGTGGCACTGTGTACTCCTTCTCGGGAACGTACGGCTACCGGTCACTACGGATTCCGGAGCACGCCGGAGGACTTTCCCGAACATAGCCACGGGCCTGTGACGGCCGAACCCGCGGCGGGGGAGTCCGTCAAGTGGAATCCGCCCCGGCCCGCGACGCCCCTACTCCCCGTGATACGGGGCGACTTGACGGGCTATCCCGCGCCCGTTGGCGGGCCCCGGGACGGCGCGCCTAGCGTCGCCTCCGGTGGGCCCGCACGGCGGACTGCCATGTTCCGGCACCCCCCACACCGCATGCCGACCGTCCCGAATCCGAGGCCAGGTGAATGATGCCGCTCACATCGCACACGCTCCTCACACCGGAGGCCCGCCTGCGCCTCGTGGACCACCCCGGGCTCGGCGGCGGCAACGCCTGGCGCGTGGCCGCCGAGACCAACCCCGCGGCCGACCTGCCGCTGCTCGCCGCGGACCTGCCGCTGCTCAACACGGACGGCTGGCAGCAGACCGAGTTCAGCCTCCGCCAGCTCGACGGCCTCGCCGAGGCGTGGGCCGCCTGGTACCACGACCGCGGCGTCCGGCCGCGCGACCGCGTCGCCATCTACATCGAGGACTCCTTCGAGGACCACCTCCACCTCGCCGCCCTCGCCCGCATCGGGGCGATCGCCGTCCTCATCAACGGGAGGATGAAGCCGGAACTCGCCCTCGGGCTGATCCGCCGCACCGCGCCCGTCGGCATCTACACCGACGCCCCCCGGCTGGCCCTCTTCGCCGGCCGCGAGCGCGAACTGCCCGTCGTCCGCTGGACCTGCACCCGCCAGGACGCCGGCATCCTCGGCAACCGCACCCTGCCCGCCGGGGCCGAGTACCGCCATGGCGCGGACGACCCCGTCGTCATCTGCCACTCCTCCGGCACCACGGGCAACCCCAAACCCGTCGTGTGGACCCACGCGCAGAGCGTCGCCGGAGCCCGCTACCGGCTGGCCAACCCGCCCGGCCCCGAGACCTCCGTCGTCCTCGCCGCCTACCCCCAGTCCCACTCCAGCGCCATCGCCTTCACCTTCTACTCCCTCCTCGCCGGCGTCCCCACCGTCGGCTGGTCCGACCCCACCGGACCCGGGCTCGCGCGCGGCTGCGCCACCTACCGGCCCGGCGTCGTCCTCGCCTTCAACGAGGCCCTCGCCCACCTCGCCACCCACGGCCCCGACCCGGCCGACTTCACCTCCGTCGAGGTGTGGGTCAACCTCGGCGACTGCGGCCACGACGCCCACATGCGGCGCCTGATGGAGCTCGGCCGCACCACCCTCGGCGACCGCACCGTCCCCGGGTCGGTCATCGACGACGGGCTCGGCTCCTCCGAGCTCGGCTGGGCCGCCCTGCGCCGCGAGATCACCCCCGACAGCCCGCCCCGCGCCCGCCACCTCGGCCGCCGCGTCCCCCTCTCCGAGGTCGCCGTCCTGCGCGAGGACGGCACGCACGCGGACCCCGGCGAGGTCGGCCTGCTCGGCGTCCGCGGCGACTCCATCGCCCGCGGCTACTGGAACGACTCCGACACCACCTACCGCTCCACCCTCGCCGGCTACTGGCTCTCCGGCGACCTCGTCCACCGCACCGAGGACGGCGAGTACTTCCACGTCGACCGCGCCGTCGACCGCATCCGCACCGACGCCGGCGACGGCTACTCGGCCCTCATGGAGGAAGAGATCCTCCTGGGCCTGAAAGAGGTCGCCGACTGCGCGGTCGTCGCCGGGCACGACCAGGACCGTACGGTGCCCGTCGCCCTCGTCCGGCTCTTCGGCGGCGCGGGCGACGCCGCGGACCTGCTGCGCCGCGCCAACGACATCCTCGACCGGATCGGCCAGCCCCGCCTCGCCCTGCTGGAGATCGCGGCCTCCCCGGGCGACATCCCCCTCGGCCCCACGGGCAAGGTGCTCAAGCGGCAGCTGCGCGAGAAGTACGTGGCCCTGCACAGCTACCGGCCCGCGGACCCCGCCGCCGTGGCCACGGCCGGCGACGGAACGGCGGCGGCCCCGGCCGCCCCCGCCCCCGCGGAGGCGGTGACCCTCCGATGACCACCGTCACCCCCGGCCCCCCGAGCCTGCCCGACGTGCCGCCCGAGGACGCCGTCGCCTGGATCAACGCGGCGGGCGAAGGCACCCTGGCCGGCCGGATGGGCATCACCTTCCACGAGGCGACGCCGCAACGCCTGGTCGCCACCATGCCCGTGGCCGGCAACACCCAGCTCTACCGCATGCTCCACGGCGGGGCCTCCGCCGTGCTCGCCGAATCGCTCGGCTCGATCGGCGCCGTCCTGCACGCCGGCGACGGACACATCGCCGTCGGCATCGACCTCAACGCCACCCACCACCGGGCGGTCCGCACCGGGACCGTCACCGGAGTCGCCACCGCGCTCCACCTCGGCCGGACGACGGCGACCTACGAGGTCGTCATCTCCGACGAGGCCGGGCGGCGCCTGTGCACCTCCCGCATCACCTGCGCCGTCCACGGCCGGCGGAAAGCCCGCTGACCCGCAGCTCCCTTCCCCCTTCCCCCCTTCCCTCTTCCCCCTTTCATCTTTCATCCGCCCCGCACCCGTACCGACCACAGGTCCGCGAACCGCGCCGGCCGCCGCGCGCGACCGGCGCCGAGGAGCCCCATGACCGACCAACTCGCCCCGCCCGCCGTGGCGGAGGCCTCGACCCCATCGACCATACGCACCGGACCTATCCTCCTCGTCCTGCTGTCCGCGATGTTCTTCGCCCAGTTCGACTTCTTCGTGGTGAACGTCGCCGCGCCGTCGCTGGAGGAGAGCATCCACGCGGGGCCCGCCGCCCTCGAACTCGTCGTCGGGGGCTACGCCTTCGCCTACGCGGCCGGCATGATCACCGGGGGCCGGCTGGGTGACAAGTACGGCTACCGGCGGCTGTTCGTCATCGGCACGATCGCCTTCGGCATCACCTCGCTGCTGTGCGGCATCGCCGTCAACCCCGAGCAGCTCGTCGCCGCCCGGCTGGCCCAGGGCCTCGCCGGCGCCGTGATGGTCCCGCAGGTCCTCGCCGTGATCACCGCGGACTTCCCCGACGAGCGCAAGCCCAAGGCCATGGCCTGGTACGGCGCCGCCGCCGGCCTCGGCTCCATCGCCGGTCAGGTCCTCGGCGGCGCGCTGATCGCCGCGGACTTCGCCGGCCTCGGCTGGCGGACCATCTTCCTCATCAACGTGCCGTTCTGCGCGGTGATCGCGGCCGCCGCCCTGCGCGTCCTGCCGGCCCAGACGCACCGGCGGCGCATCGGCCTCGACCCCGTCGGGGCGTCCGGCGTCACCCTCGCCCTCGCCCTGCTGCTCGTGCCCCTGACCATGGGCCACACCTCGAACTGGCCGGTGTGGACGTGGGTCAGCATGGCCCTCGCGATCCCCGTCGCCGCGCTGACGCTGCGCTGGGAGCGCGCCCTCACGCGCCGGGGCGGCGACCCCGTCCTCGTCTTCCCGCTGTTCCGCAGCCCCTCCTTCCGCGGCGGCGTCATCGCGAGCGTCGCGTTCATGGTCTACTTCGGCAGCTTCATGTTCACGCTCACGCTGCTGCTGCAGTCCGGCCTGGACCTCGGCCCGTTCCAGGCGGGCCTGGTGTTCTCCCCGATGGGCATCCTCTTCACCGCCACCTCGATGATCGGCGGCAGGCTCACCGGCCGCTGGGGCATGAGCGCCCTCGTCGTCAGCAGCGCGGTGATCGTCCTGGGCCTGGTGGCCCTGGCCGTACGGCTGTACGCGGCCGGCCCCGACACCGGCCTGCCGTGGATCGTGCTGTGCCTGTGCCTGATCGGCGCCGGCAACGGCGTCGTCCTGCCCGCCCTCTTCGGCGCCGCGCTGATGCGGGTCCGGGCCCAGGACGCGGGCATCGCCTCCGGCATCCTCACCACCACCCAGCAGTTCGCGAGCGCCGCCGGCGTCGCCGTCATCGGCGCGGTGTTCTTCGCCGTCGCCGGCCGGCACGCCACCGACGCGAGCTGGGCCGATGCCATGGCCTGGGCCACGGCGATCAGTGTGGTGATGGTCCTCGTCGTGATGTGGATGACGTGGACGTTCCGCCGCTTCACCGACGGGGGCGAACGCCCCGCCGAGGTTCCCGCCGCGCACGTCTGACCGCTGCCGGCACGGCACCGCAGGGGTGCGGCCCCTTCCGCAAGGAGGGCCGCACCCCCTCTCACCCGTGAGGCACACCCCCCAAGGCACCTTCCCGTAGAGGCACGCCCCGAAGAGGCAACCCGGCATCCCGGCATCCGGCAAACCGACAGGAGACAGCACGCCATGTGCGGAATAGCAGGATGGGTCTCGTACGACCCGGCACGCCCCGTCACCGCCGACACGGCGAACGCGATGACACACACCATGGCGTGCCGCGGCCCGGACGCGCACGGCCTCTGGCGGGACGACCGGGTCGCCCTCGGCCACCGCCGCCTCGCCGTCATCGACCCCGACGGCGGCAAACAGCCCATGACCTTCGAGCAGTCCGGCCGGACCGTCGTCGCCCTCACCTACAGCGGCGAGGTGTTCAACTTCCGCGAGCTGCGCGCCGAGCTGGAGGGCCGCGGTCATGCCTTCCGCACCAGCAGCGACACCGAGGTCGTCCTGCACGCCTACCTCGAATGGGGCAAGGACTTCACCGAGCGCCTCAACGGCATGTACGCCTTCGCCCTGTGGGACGCCCGGACCCAGGAGCTCTTGCTGGTCCGCGACCGCATGGGCATCAAGCCGCTGTACTACCACCCCACCCCGGACGGCGTGCTCTTCGGCTCCGAGCCCAAGGCCATCCTCGCCCACCCCGCCGTCCGCCCGGCCATCGATGCCGAGGGCCTCGCCGAGCTCGTGGCCTTCACCAAGACGCCCGGCCACGCCGTCTACAAGGGCATGTACGAGCTGCCGCCCGGGCACACCCTGCGCGTCAAGCACACCGGCGTCCGCCTGCGCCGCTACTGGGCCCTGGAGGCCCGCGACCACACGGACGACCTCGACACGACCATCGCCCGCGTCCGCGAGCTGCTGGAAGACATCATCGCCCGGCAGATGATCGCCGACGTCCCCCTCGGCACGCTGCTCTCCGGCGGCCTCGACTCCAGCGTCATCACCGCCCTCGGTGCCCGGCAGCGCGCGGCCGAAGGCGGCGCCCCCGTGCAGTCCTTCGCCCTCGACTTCGCCCGCCACGCCGAGAACTTCACGGCCGACGACTGGCGGGGCACGCGCGACACGCCGTACGCCGAGGCCCTCGCCCGGCACGTCGGCTCCGACCACCGCGTCATCACCCTCCCGTCCTCCGCGCTGCTCGACACCGCCGCCCGCGAAGCCGTGATGCGCGCCCGGGACCTGCCCTTCGACCTCGGCGACGGCGACACCTCCCTCTACCTGCTCTTCAAGGCGGTCCGCGAGCAGTGCACGGTCGCGCTCTCGGGCGAGTCCGCCGACGAGGTGTTCGGCGGCTACCGCTGGTTCCACCACCCCGACTCCGTGGCCGCCGACACCTTCCCCTGGCTCGCCCCGCCCTTCGGCACCGGCATCTCCGGCCCCGGCAGCGGCCCCGGCGAGTCCCTGCTGGACCGCGGCCTGCTCCAGAAGATCGACCTGCAGGGGTACCGGGCCGACCGCTACCGCGAGGCGCTTGCCGAGGTGCCGCACGTGCCCGGGGCCTCCCCGCAGGAGCGGCGCATGCGCGAGATCGGCTACCTGCACCTGACGCGTTTCGTCCAGTGGATGCTCGACCGCAAGGACCGGGCCAGCATGGCCGTCGGCCTGGAGGTGCGCGTTCCCTTCTGCGACCACCGCCTCGTCGAGTACGTCTTCAACACCCCCTGGGCCATGAAGACCTTCGACGGCCGCGAGAAGTCCCTCCTGCGCGCCGCCACCCGCGACCTCCTGCCCGGCCTCGTCGCCGACCGCGTCAAGGCCCCGTACCCCACGACGCGCGACCCGTTCTACCTCGACGGCCTGCGCGCCGCGCTCAAGCGCGCCACCGAGGGCCCGGACTCCCTCGTCCGCCCGCTCCTCGACGGCCCCTCGCTGGCCGCCGCCACCGCCGACGACCCCCGGCCCGGCTACCGCACCGGCAGCGAACTGGTCCTGGCCCTGGACTTCTGGCTGCGGACGCAGGAGGTGTCGCTGGAATTCTGACCACGCGGGCCGGCCCTGCGCGTGCCGCCCTCCCCCTCCGCCTCCCCCCAAGTCGGCCAGTTGTCGACTGCCGGGTGGCACGCACAGCCACGACACTGCAGGTGATTCCCGCGGCCGAGTACCGAGTACGCCGAGCACAGGGAGGCACCTGATGATCCATCTGACCGAGACCCTGGCGCTGCAGAGCGTCGAGGATTTCGTGACACCGGCGGAGCTCGGGCAGCTGGTGAAGATCATGGACAACGAGATCGCGGCCACCGGATGGAAGCCGCGCCGCCAGGCCGAGCTCCTGCGGGCCCCCGGCCTCGCCCAGGAGATCCTGCGCTCCGCCACGGCCCGCGCCCTGCACGTCCTCCAGCGGGCCCTGCCGTCCGTCGCCGCCGACGCCCGCTGGGACTACACCGAACTGACCGCCGGCCAGCACATCCCGACCCACATCGACGGCATCCCCGACCCGGCCGTCGCACCCCGGCGCATCGGCCGCATCGGCGTGGTGCTCGAAGACGCCGACGCGGGCGGCGAGTTCTACATCGAGACCACCGCGGCGCCGGGCATCTGGACCGGAGCCGTCGTCGGCGAGGCCGAGGGCTACGCCCCCGGCACGCCCCTGACGCACAGCATGCCGCACCTCGGCGGCCACGAGGCCGTGCCCGCCTGGCTCCGCGACACCCACTCCACCCGCTGGCTCACCGCCACCCGCCCCGGCACCGCACTGGCCTACGGTGCGCAGGTCCTCCACGGCGTACAACCCGTACGCGCCGGAAAACTCCGCAAGTTCGTCACCGACCTGCTGGACACCCCGCCACCGCGCAGATAGCCCCCCGCGGGCCACGCCCGCCACCGCCCGTAATTCATTTGGCCGGGTCACCGGCGCCCGCCCACACTTGCCCCCATGCAAGAACCCCACCGCCGAATCCGGGCGGCGCACACCGACAGCACCATCACTGTCTACCAGGCCTACGCACCCCGCCTCGGCCTGCCGGCCGCCCGGGACGGCCGCTTCCCCGCCACGTGGAAGCGTGACCGGATGACGTGGATCAAGCCCTCCTTTCTCTGGATGATGTACCGCTGCGGCTGGGGCACCAAGGCCGACCAGGAATGCGTCCTCGCCGTTGAGATCGACCGGGCCGGATTCGACTGGGCGTTGGCCAACGCCTGTCTGTCCCACTACGAACGGGGTGTCCACGCCGACCGTGCCGCCTGGCAGCGCGAGCTGAAGGCGGCACCGGCCAGGGTGCAGTGGGACCCCGAGCGCGACCTGCACCTGAAGGCCCTGCCCTACCGCTCCCTCCAGCTGGGCCTCGCGGGCGAGGCGGCGCGCCGCTACGCCGACGAGTGGACCGTTTCCATCACGGACGTCACGCCCCTGGCGCGCGAGGTCCACCGGCTGGTCGCCGCCGGCGAGCTGGATGAGGCGCGGCGCAGGCTGCCGGAGGAGCGGCCGTACGAGCCGGGCGGCGGTCCGCACCCGTAGCGGGTTCATGGCCGGAATTCGCCCGCAGTGCCGGCGTGAACCCGCCGATGCGCGCGCTCGCGCCCCCGCGTCAGTCCGCTGCCAGCAGCTCCGTGAGCGGCAGGGCCGCGACGTCCCGCGCGGGCCGCGAGAGGTAGAGCGTCGTGTGGAAGTACCCCTCGCTCTCCTTGCCCCTGGGGTCCTCGCCCGCGGCCTCGACGGCCGCCACCGCGTACTGCTGCTCCTCCGCCCCGCTGAAGTGGCGCTGCGGGAACGTGCGGGCGGTGTACTTCTCCGTGGTGAGGCCGTGGGCGGCCAGGGCCTCGGCGATCGGCTCGTACGAGGCGGTCCGGAGCACGAACGAGGCCACCCAGGGCGGTGTGTCCGTGCCGGCGGTGAGCGCCTTGAGCGTCCTGGCGGACAGGAACGTCGTCCCACCGGTGATGGTGACGAGCCGGGCCCGCCGCGTCCACCGCAGCAGCTCCGCACTGGGCTCGGCGGTCTCCAGGTTCTCGGCGAACCCCTCGTCCAGCAGCCCGGCGGCCCGCGCGTAGGACACCGCCTGCCCGGCGACGTCGATGCCCGCCACCCGTACCGCGCCAGGGCGCCGGCGCGCCGCGAAGTACGCCCGGTCGTCCTCGACGAGCTCGGCCGTGGTGAGCGTCGCGACCTGCGGCGAGGTGTAGCGGGCGTAGAGCTCCTCCAGGGTGACGTCGTGGTTGAGGAGCGCCGCGTTGATGCCGTAGGAACAGCAGATGTCCACGACGGTCGGCGGCTCCTGGCCGGGCGGGCCCCCGAGGGTCTCGGCCATCCGCCGGAAGACGCTCTGGGCATGGTGCGGCGTCTGGTACTCCAGAGGCCCCAGCACCGTGAAGTACGCCCGGGGGTCGGGCTGGTCGTAGATCTTGTCGAACGAGGTCATCCCGGAGGTCATCGCACAATTCCTCTCGCCCCTGGGGACCGGACGGACCGGCCCCGCTACAGGTAGAGCCTCCGGGGCCGAAAAGGGAACAGGGCAGGGGGCAAATCCGGCCATTCTCGGCTACTGCCCTGCGTCATGTCCTGCGGAGTGCAGGGGTGCTGACGGGGCACCACCGGTGCACGTCTACAGTGGCCGCTCCCTCCCGGTGGAGACCGGGCATACGAGATAAGCGAGCACGTGCGTGTCAGGCGAAAGACCCGTGTCCGGCGGACGCGGCAAGAACTCTCCCTCCCAGGAGCCCCCGGGCTGGCGCACCGGCCCCGCGTGGCAGGAGATGAACGGAACCGCCGCCCGTAGGCGCCGGATCCTCGGCGGCCTCGGCGTGGTGGCCGTCGTCGCCGCCACCCTGGTCGTGCTCGAGCCCGGCCCGGTCCTCTCCCGGATACCCGGCCTCGGGGACGAGGGCACGGACGACCGGAGGACGACGGCCTCCCACGGCACGGCGGCGCCCCTGGCCCCCGAGACCGAGCGCCCCAGCGGCGCCCCGGCCGGCACCGACGGCACCCCCACCCTCGACCGGCCCTTCGCCGGGTCCCCGGCCGAGCGCTACGCCGACGGCGCGGCGGGCATCGACCTGCCCGAGGCTCGCCCCGTGGGGGCATTCTCGCGAGATCAGGTGGCCTCCGCCCTGAAGCTGACCAAGGACTTCCTCGTCGCCGCCAACCTGGACCCCGCCACCATCCGCGGCGAGCGCCCGGCCGCCGCCCTCGCCCTGCTCGACCCCCACCAGGACGACCTCGTCACCGACGTCAACGCCTCCCTGAGCAAGCCGGGCCGCGACCACGACCCGCTCACCCTCTTCAGCCGCTTCGACGGCAAGGAGGTACGCATGGTGGGGGAGACCGTCAAGACCCGGGGGCGGATGACGTTCGCGGAGCACCAGGACGGCTCCGTGGCCGTCCACGCCGACTACACCTTCGTCTACCCGCTGGTGAAGGCGGAAAAGGGGTCCCGGGAGGTCGTGCGCACCGTCGTGCGCCGCGTCCTGGACACCGAACTCCTCGACCCCGAGCGCTTCCGGGTGACCCCGGGCAAGCTGACCTTCCGCGGCTACAACGTCGACATCGGCAACTCCGCCTGCGGCGTCTACGACGGGTTCATGCACCCGGCCTTCCCCACGGGCCGCCCCGACCACACCC
>NZ_JBPQTS010000107.1:0-26509 GCF_051386455.1 Streptomyces sp. URMC 124 | reverse complement strand
GGGCGGCGGAACGGCCCCCGCGCTCGGGGTGCGGGGGCCGTGGGACCGCGGAGCGGAGGGGTTCTCCGGGCCCGCTCAGGTGCCGGGCTTGCGGCCGTAGACGAAGACGTCGTCGCCGTTGCCCAGCAGGGACCAGTACTTCCTGGCGTCGTCGCCGCGCATGTTCACGCAGCCGTGCGAGCCGGGCGGCGACCAGACGCTGCCGTCGATGGCGTGGAAGGCCTGCCCGCCGTCGAAGAACTGGGCGTAGGGCATCCGCACCTTGTAGATCGTCGACCAGTGGTCGGCCGAGCGCCAGTAGATCTTCTTCGCGCCGGTCCGCGTCTCGTAGCCGTCGCGCCCGGTGCGCACCGGCACCGGGCCGAACTTCAGGGCCTTGCCGTCCTGTATCCAGCTGATCTGGCGGGTGAGGTCGACGCAGGCTATCCGGCCCTTGTCCACCGGGCACTTCCCCGCGGCGTTGGGGTCCCGGCGCATGATCTCCTCCTGCATCACCCCCCAGGTGATCGGCCCCGCGAAGCCGATGTTCGGGGTGATGCCGTGACCGGTCTGGAAGTCCTGGATCGCCTTGCAGTCGGCCGGCGACTGCTGACCGTCGACCGGTCTGCCCAGGAACTTCTCGGCCTCCTTCTGGTAGGGCCCGGTCCTCGTGGTGCAGGAGGGGGCCGCCTCGGCGGACCCGCTCATCGCGAGCGTCAGCGGCGCCGCCAGCCCGAGGGCGCCCAGCAGCACCCCGAGCCGGCGTGCCGTTACCGGCCGCGCCGTCTTCCTTCTGCTAAGTGTTCCCATGTGACGTAAGACTGATAGCACCGGCCGGTGGTTGCAGCCGGGACCGGAGGTGCTGCCGGGCGGGGAGGGCCCGCCGCCGTCCCGGACGGCGGTCCCTCGAACGGAGCAGCGGGCGCTAGGAGATGGCGGCGCCCGTGGGGATCGCGTTCAGGGCCACGGGGGAGACGCTGACGATCTTGTTCCAGTCGAAGTAGTACTTGTCCATCGCGGCCGGGCTGGTGATCCACCGCTTGACGCCGTTGCTCACCAGATACACCGCGGGACCGTCGGGCGATTTCGCGAGAATGGCGCCGTCGGACAGCTGGCCGCCGTCGTCGATGGCGGCGATGTCGACGACGGTCTGAATTCCGTTCCAGTTGCGGAACAGGTTGTTGTACGTGGCCGGGTTGGGGATCCAGCGCCGTTTGCCGTCGAGGATCAGATAGACGGCGGGGCTGTTCACGCCTTTCAGCCGGGCGCCGTTGAGTTCGGGGTGCCGGCCGCGCAGCTGCGCCGCACCGAAATCGTGCGCGGTCGCCGTCGATACGGTTTCTGACGCGGTGTCGGTGGGTGCCGCCTGGGCCGCGGGCGCCGCCGCGAGGCCCGAAACGGAGGCGGCCACGAGGGCCAGGGCAGCGAACAAGGAGCGTCTGGACATATTTCCTCCGACCGGGAACGGAAGTGGGGAAAGAGCTCAACTCGTCGGGAAACCCGTACCTTTTGCCTGCCGGCCAACCCTTGCGGCGCCGTGCCCGCTTGTCAACGCCCGCTCGAATATCGGTGCGGACGGTCGGCGATTCTCCGCCAACGGTGCGCCTGTGTCCCATCCGCCCGCGCTCGGCAGAAGATGGCAAGGGCATTCCGGATCCACCCCCCAGGAATACCCGATTCCGCCGTGCGGCAGGAAAGGAGGAACGGCATGGGCAGCTATATCGCCCTCGTCTTCGCCCTGCTCGCCGCGGCTGCGAACGCCCTCGCGATCGTCCTGCAGCGCCGTGCCGCCCGGACCGTTCCCCTCGCCCCCGGCCTGCGGCTGTCGCTCTTCGCCCACCTGCTGCGGCGCAAGGCATGGCTCGGCGGCATGGCCGCGGTCATCGCCGCCGCCTGCCTGCAGGCGCTCGCGCTCTCCCAGGGCGCCATGGCCGTCGTCCAGCCCGTCTTCGTGCTGGAACTGCCCTTCGCTCTCCTCCTGGGCGGCCTCCTGCTGGGCCGCAAGGTCACCCGCCCGGCATGGCGCGGAGCCGTCTGCATCGCCGCCGGGCTGGGGCTTGCCCTCGCGGCGGCGGCGCCCTCGCCCGGCACCGGGCGGCCGCCGGCGGACCGCTGGCTGATCGCCCTGCTGTGCTGCCTCGCCGTCATCGGCGCGCTGGTCGCCACCGCGCTGCGCCACCCCGAAGGGGGCCTGCGCGCCCTGTGCTTCGGCACCACGGCCGCCGTCGGCTACGCCCTCACCGCCGCCCTGATGAAGGACGCCACGCACGCCTGGCAGGACGGCGGCCTCACCGCCTTCTTCCTCTCCTGGCAGACGTACGGGTTCGCCGTCGTGGGCGTGACGGCGCTGTTCCTGCTGGAGAACGCCATGCAGTCCGGCCCCCTGACGGCCTCGCAACCCGCCCTCACCCTCGGGGACGCCCTGGTGAGCCTCGCCCTCGGCATCACCCTGTACGAGGAGCGCGTCCGCGGCGGCTGGTGGCTCCTGCCCGAGGCGCTCGGAGCGGCCCTGGTGCTGTACGGGGCGGTCACGATCTCCCGCGTCGCGCTCGCGCGGGACCTGGTGGCGCCGGACCACCCGGCGGGGACTGCGCCGTCCGGGTGATCCGGCCGTCCGGGGCCGCGCTCAGACGGTGCGCGGCGTGAGCTCCGCCATCGCCGACCAGCCGTTGCCGGGGGCCTCGGTGCTGATGATCTGCGGCGTAGTGGCGATGGCCCCGGCCATCGCGTCCAGGCCGGCCTTGAAGTGCACGGAGTTCACGTGCGCGTCGCCCGCCTCGCGGGAGGCGAAGCCCTCCACCAGGACGAACTGGTTCGGGTTGTCGACGCTGCGGGACCACTCGAAGAAGAGGTTGCCCGGCTCGTCACGGGTGGCCCGGGTGAAGTCGCCGACGAGCTCCAGCCACTTGTCGGTGTACTCGGGGCGGACGGTCATCTTGACGACGATGAAGATCATGAAGGCTCCTGTCGTAATGGCGGGCGTCGTGGTCGGGGGCGCCGGCACCCGGCCGGCCCTCGCCGACGGCGGCGGGCCGGAGCGCCCGCGCCGGTGCCCACCGTGGCGGAGGCGGGGGCACCCGGCGAAACGGGGACGACAGCGATTCCGGCCCTCCCGGAAAATTGCACCCCGGCGAGAGCGGAACGGCCAGTCGGACGGGGACGTGCGCCCTGCCCGGCCGGCCGCTGCGCCCCGCGCCCCGCGAGCCCGTACGACAGGGGTGCGCTAGGCGGCGGCGGGCCGGTCCACGGGCGCCGGGAGGGTCCGTGCGTCCGTCGGCCGGGTCTGCGCGGGGGCGCCGAGCTTGTCCGCACCGTCCGGAACCGGCACCGAGGCGAAGATCGCGTCCTGCTGCTCCTGGAGCTCCTGGGCACGCTCGGGCGAGGTGCTGGGCAGGCGCTGCTCCTCGTACAGCTTGTGCGTCGCCACCTGGGCCCACTTGCTCGACGGAGTGTGGAACTGCACCTCGAAGATGTGCCCGGAGCGCGGATCGCGCCAGGCCGAGTTGATGCCCTTGTAGCCGTGTTTCCGGGCCCAGGTGTTGGACCACTTGACGCTGTCGTTGCCCCACAGCGCCAGTGCGGAGGAGGCGATGGCGACTCCCCGGCTGTAGCTGCCGTCCGGCCACTGGAGGGTGTAGCGCACGGAGTCGCTGATCCTGGCCAGGGTGGCCTCCACACTCTGCCCGGGCACCTCCTCCATGGCGGTGGCCACCTTGCGCTTGAGCGAGTCCGGCGACTTCAGCCGGTGGTCGAAGCCGATCAGATTGGCGTGG
The DNA here is from genome assembly GCF_051386455.1 of Streptomyces sp. URMC 124. NCBI lineage: Bacteria > Bacillati > Actinomycetota > Actinomycetes > Kitasatosporales > Streptomycetaceae > Streptomyces > Streptomyces sp. URMC 124. Next base: position 22,757 of record NZ_JBPQTS010000107.1, on the reverse strand, counting down.
CTGATACGGGCCACGGCCTGCATCTCGGGGCTGACCATCCGCTCCGCGGACCGGGCGCGGGCGAGGAACCTGTCGACCTTCTTGTTGTCCGCGGCGTTGAGGTAGAGGCCGTCACCCTCCCACCCGCCCCCGTCGCCGGGGGGCAGATCCGCCTTGACCGTCTTGTCGGCGTAGGCGTGCGTCCCGGCCCGGCCGTCGGCCAGGGCGCCCGGCACGGATCCGACGCTCAGTGCGGCGGCCAGTGCCGCTGCGGCCGCGAGTCGGGAGGCGATGCGGTTGTTGATCATCCGTGTGATTCGTCCTTCGGCACGTGAGGTGTCATCCGGCACCTCGTACAACCGGCGCGGCACCGCACCGGTCACCGGACCCGCCGCCGCACAGGTGCTTTTGGCCGGATGGCGCGGTTGCGAGGCGCGATCGCGGGCCGGCGCCCGCGCGTGGGAGAGGTGATCACCCCCGCCCCTGTCGGTTCATATGCCTGTCGTACGGCCGCGTGGGCTGGGCGGGTGACGAGGGGGTGTGTTGGGCGCAATCGTCGGATGATCGCTTAGGTGCGTTGTTACGTTTTGCGGACTAATAACCCCTTTGGTGGTGGTTTCGGCGGCGGGGGAGCGGGTGGTGGTTGTGGTGGTGGGTGGAGTGCAGGTGTCGGGGCGCGGCGTGGTCGCCGGCGAGGGTGCAGGCGGCACGGGCGCCGTGCCGGGGCCTGCGGGGGAACGGGGGGCCATGGCCCCCGCCGTGGGCCCGGGGCCGGGCGGCACCTACGACTACGACGGGTTCAGCCGGCTGGCGGGAGCGCTGGAGGAGCCCCCGCCGCGGGGGACGTACCGGGTGGGGTTCCGGCGGCTGCCGGGCCGGGAGGGGGCGATGAGCGTATGGGTGGGACTGCTGGTGGCGCTGGCACCTCTGATGGCAGCGGGGGTGCTGGTGTGGTTGATGTGGCCGGGGCACTGGGTGGTGCGGGGCGGATGGCTGGGGGTGGGGGACACGGCGATGCTGGCGTCCATGGGGCTGGTCGAGGTGTTCCGCGTGGTGAACGTGGTGTCCGTGGCGCACGCCTCCAGCGCGGCCCGGGACCCGGTGCCGGTGCGGGCGCAGCCGGGTGCTCGCGTGGCCTTCTGCACGACGTTCGTGCCGGGGAAGGAACCCCTCGCCATGGTGTCGGCGACGCTGGAGGGGGCGGTACGGGTCTGCTACGACGGTCTGGTCGACGTGTGGCTGCTGGACGAGGGCGACGACCCGGGCGCGCGGGCGCTGTGCGGGCGCCTGGGGGTGCGGCACTTCTCCCGCAAGGGCGTGGCGCGGTACAACCGGCCGTCGGGGAAGTTCCGGGCCCGGACGAAGCACGGCAATTACAACGCGTGGCTGGACGCCCACGGCGACGCCTACGACTTCGTGGCGTGCGTGGACACCGATCACGTGCCGTTGCCGAATTTCCTGGAGCGGATGCTCGGATACTTCCGCGACCCGGACGTGGCGTTCGTGGTGGGGCCGCAGGTGTACGGGAATTACACGGCCCGGGTGACCAAGGCGGCGGAGAGCCAGCAGTTCATGTTCCACGCGCTGGTGCAGCGGGCGGGGAACCGGTACGGGTCCCCGATGTTCGTGGGGACGTCCAACTGCCTGCGCGTGAGCGTGCTGCAGCAGATCGGCGGGTTCTACGACTCGATCACCGAGGACATGGCCACGGGCCTGGAGATCCACCGGCGCAAGAACCCGGCGACGGGCCGCCGCTGGCGCTCGGTCTACACGCCGGACGTCCTGGCGGTGGGGGAGGGACCGTCCTCGTGGACGGACTTCTTCTCGCAGCAGCTGCGCTGGTCGCGGGGCACGTTCGAGACCCTCCTGCGGCAGTTCGGGCGGGCCATGTGGTCCCTGTCCCCGGGCCGCCTGTGGAACTACTGCCTGCTGGTCGCCTACTACCCGACGGCCGCGATGACCTGGGTCCTCGGCGGAGTCTCCTGCGTCCTCTTCCTCGGCCTCGGCGCCTCGGGGATCAACGTGCCCTCGCAGGTGTGGCTGATGCTCTACGGCGATGCGGCCGTGCTGCAGATCTGCCTGTACGTCATCAACCGCCGCCACAACGTCAGCCCGCACGAGCCGGAGGGCTCCTCGGGGGTCGCGGGGATGGTGATGTCGGCGGTGTCGGCGCCGCTGTACGCGCGGGCGCTGGGGCAGGCGCTGCTGCGGCGTCGCTCGGGCTTCGTGGTGACCCCCAAGGGCGCCTCGGTGTCGGGGGACTGCGCGGCGACCTTCCGCACGCACCTGTGGTGGGCGGGCGTGTTCGGCGTGTGCCTGGTGGCGTCGGTGGTCCTGGGGCACACGTCGCTGGCCATGCGGGCCTGGGCCGTTCTGGCGCTGCTGACGGCGCTGGGCCCGGTGGGGGTGTGGCTGGCGGGCCGTGCCCGGGGGCGCTGGCCGAACAGGCGGGACACCGGCGGCGGGCCGACGATCTCCCGGCCCCGCACCCAGCACAGCACCGTCTGACCCGGACCTCGCCGGCGCCTTTCCGCAAGGCGCCGGCGAGGCGGAACCGAAGGAGGCAGGACCATGGCCACCGGCACCGCACCCGGCCCCATGCGCGTACTCGTGCTCGGCGCGTCGCTGCGCAGTGACTCGCTCAACGTCCGGCTGGCCGCGCTCGTGGCCCGCCTGGTCCGGGAGGAGGCCGGGGCGGACGTCGACCACGCCCACATGGACGAGTTCGCCATGCCGCTCTACGACGGAGACGCCGAGATCGCCGAGGGCCTGCCGCCCGGAGCGCTCGCGCTGCGCGACCGCCTGGCCGCCTGCGACGCCCTGGTGATCTCCTCGCCCGAGTACAACGCCTCGCTGCCCGGCGGGCTGAAGAACGCCATCGACTGGGTCTCCCGCGTCCGCCCCCAGCCGTTCAAGGACAAGCACGCCCTGCTGGTCTCGGCCTCCCCCTCCATGATCGGCGGGAACCGGGGCCTGTGGGCGCTGCGCATCCCGCTCGAACACCTGGGGATGCGCGTCTACCCCGACATGTTCAGCCTCGCCAAGGCGCACGAGGGTTTCACCGCCGACGGCGACCTCGCCGAGGGCGGGCTCCACGAGCGGCTGGTGGAATCGGTGACGTCGTTCCTGCGCCTGGTCGAGGCGGACACGCGCTACGTCTGCCTGCAGCGGCGCTGGTACGAGTTCCTCGGCGACTGCACGGACGCACCCGTCACCCAGCGCGCCCAGGACTGACGGGACCGGGCCGGGCGGCCGCGGCTTCAGCCGCCCGCCGCGTCCGCGAGATCCGCAACCGCGAGCGCGCAGCCCCACGACACCGTGACGCCCGCGCCGCCGTGTCCGTAGTTGTGAATCAGCCGCGCGCCGTTCGGCAACCGGTCGGTTTCGAGCCGCGCGGGCGAGCGGGCCGGACGCAGCCCGACCCGGTGGGCCGGGACGCGGGCCCCGGCCAGGCGGGGCAGCGCGCGGACGCAGCGGGCGACGATCGAGCGGGCCGTGTCCGGCGAGGGAGTCAGGTCGCGGACGTGCTCGCGCGCGGTGCCGCCGAGGACCACCCCGTACGGCTGCGGGAGGACGTAGAGGATCTCGCCGCTGTCGTGGTCCTCCGCGGCCAGCCACTCGTCCAGGCCGGGGTTCGCCACGACGACGACCTGCCCCTGCACGGGGTGCACCAGCGGGTCGGGCACGAGTTCGCGGGCGCCGAGGCCGGTGCAGTTCACGACGAGCGGCGCCGCGCGCCCGGCTTCGGCCAGGTCCGGAACGTCCCGTTCGGTGACGGTGCCGCCCGCCGCGGCGAACCGGTGCTGGAGATATGCGAGATATGCCGGCATATCGACCAGAGGGGTGCGGGCCCGCAGGCCGTGGCCGTATCCCGCGGGCAGCTCGCCGGGACCGGCCGCCCGCAGCCCGGGGACGCCGGCCGTCCAGGGCCCCTGCTCCTCGGGCGCCGTGCTCGCGTGGGTGCCGTCGACCAGCCGGACGCCCGTCTCCCCGGGCCGGGCGGCGAGGCGGGCCAGCACCCGGAAGGACTCCAGCGACCAGGCGGCGACCGCCTGCTCGGGCTCGATCCGGTACGGCCACCACAGGCCCCCGGCCACCGCGGACGTGGTGTCCGCGGCCCGCTCGCGGCTCCACACCCCGACCCGCCGCCCGGCCTCCGCGAGCACCACGGCGGTGGTCAGCCCGATGACCCCACAACCCACGACGATCACATCGTCCGCCATGCCCACACCGTACCCCCGTGTCCGGAACCTCTTTCCCCGGTTATCGGTGCTGTTGACTTCTCCGCCGCCCTGTGGAATTGATTCCCCACCCGGATCCGGCCTTTCGCAATTCCGCAGATTCCCCCAGGTTCCCCAGATTTCTCAGGCTCCCCGGATTCCTCCCGGCCCCCAGCCATAGGAGCGCCATGTCCAGATCCAGAGTTCTCTTCCTCTGCGGTGCGGCAATAGCGGCGTTATGCGGCCCGGTGCTGCCCGCGCACGCGGCGTCCCCGGCGATCACCGTGCCGCCCGATAAAATCGTGATCGAAGTCGCGACGGTCAACGGTTCGGGGTGTCCCGCCGGCTCCGCCGCCGTGGGCGTCTCCCTCGACAACACGGCCTTCACCGTCACCTACAGCAAGTACCTCGCCCAGGTGGGCGTGGGGGCGAAGCCGACGGACTTCCGCAAGAACTGTCAGCTGAATCTGATCGTCCATGTGCCGCACGGATTCACGTATGCCGTCGCCAGCGTCGACTACCGCGGATATGCCCAGCTCGAACCCGGCGCCACGGGCGAGCAGAAGGCCTCGTACTACTTCCAGGGACAGTCGCAGACCACGGCGAAGTCCCACCAGTTCAAGGGCGCGCTCGACGACAACTGGCAGGCGACCGACACCAACGAGATCGCGCAGTACGTGTGGGCGCCGTGCGGGGAGCGGCGCAACTTCAACATCAACACTGAGCTGACCGTCAACGCCGGCACCTCCGACCCCACGAAGACCACCAGCTTCATGGCCATGGACTCCACGGACACCGCCATCAACACCGTCTACCGCATCGCCTGGAAGGAGTGCCCGCCCAAGCGGTAGCCGCCGGGGGTTGTGGGAACCGCACAGGTACCCCCCGCCGGGACTGGCGCCGGACCCGCTGTCCGCACACGCGTGGGACGGACGAGGATGAACGGGTGCTCGATACCCTCGACCCGGCGGACCCCGACTTCGCACGCGATCCGTACCCGTACTACGCGCAGCTGCGCACGACGGGCCCCGCGGCACGCGTGGCGCTGGCCAACGGCACGGAGGCCTGGCTGGTCACCGGCTACCGGCAGGCCCGGGACGTGCTCGCCGACCCGCGCTTCTCCAACGTGCCCCCGCGTGCCGCGGGCCGCCCCAAACCGGACTCGCCGGCGCAGCGCGCCCGCGGCTGCCTCGCCCGCCACATGCTCAACACCGACGCCCCCGACCACACCCGGCTGCGCCGGCTGACCACGGCCGCGTTCGCCCCGCGCCGGGTGGACGCCCTGCGCCCGCGCATCGAGCGGCTCACGGCGGAGCTGGTGGAGGAGGTGGCCGCGGGGCTGGCCCGCGAGGGCACCGCCGACCTCGTCGACGCCTTCGCCTTCCCCCTGCCGGTCCTCGTCATCGGCGAGGTGCTCGGCGTGCCCGCCGCGGACCGGGCCGACCTGCGCACGTGGACCTACCGCGTCGGCTCGCCCGCCGACGCGCTGCCCGCCGGAGCCGTCGACGAGGCCTGGACGTCGCTGCACTCCTACTTCGGCGACCTCATCGCGCACAAGCGCCGGATACCCGGGGACGACCTCTTCAGCGCCCTGATCCACGACGCGAGCGAAGGCGGCCTGGACGACGGCGAGCTGCTGGCGATGGCCTTCCTGCTGCTCTTCGCCGGCTACGAGACGACCATGAACCTGCTGGCGTCCGCCTCGCTCCTGCTGCTCACCCACCCACGGGAGCTCGCCGCGGCCCGGCAGGGCGGCGCCGGAGCCTGGGCCGCGGTGGCGGAGGAGGCCCTGCGGCACGCGAGCCCGCTGGAGGGCACGACGTGGCGGCGCACGACCGAGGAGGTCGACCTGGGCGACGGCGCGGTCCTGCCGGCCGGTGCCTCGGTCCTCGTGGTCCTCGCCGCCGCCAACCGCGATCCGCAGGTCTTCGCCGAACCGGACGCCTTCCGGCCCGCCCGCTACGCGGCGGCCGGCGAAGGAGGCCGCGGCAGGGCCACCCCGTCGACGGGTGAAAGGGCCGCGCCCCACATGGGCTTCGGTCACGGCCCGCACTTCTGTCTGGGTTCGCGGCTGGCCCGGCTGGAAGCGGAGATCGCCCTTCCGATGCTCTTCGGGACGGACTCCGGGATGCCGGAGTTCTCCCTCGCGGCCGACCCCGCCCTGCTGCCCTACCGGCCCGGCCTCCTCGTCCGCGGCCCGCGGCACCTCCCGGTGCGCGCGACGCCGCCCGGCCGTACGTGAACCGGGTGACGCCGCACCGGGGTTGACGTGCGCCGGCCGCCGGCCGGTCCACCGACCCGGGTGGCGGGAGCGACGTTCTTCCCCTGCCCGTGCCCATGGGCTCTACAGTGGCCTGTGCCTTTGTGTGCTGCCAGGGAGGAAGTGCGTAGTGGTCGACACGGCCCGGGGTTGTGTGCTGTTACTGGACGGTACGCCCGACCGGCGACGAGGTGTCCTGCCCAATCCGACCGCACATGCCATTGCGGGCGCCAACCCCCGCCGCTTCCTCGCCGCGGACGCCGTCGACGTCGTCCAACTGCCCGCCGTGGAGGGGCCGCAGAGCGCCCTGGCCTATCTGCAGCACGCCGCTGCCGTGCCCGGCCCGCTCCTGGTCTGGGTGACCGGACGGCTGATGATCCCCGCGCGCCGCGGCGGCGAGCTCCACCTGGCCCTGCCCGGCAGCACCCCGGCCACCGTCCGCTACACCGGCCTGCCGTGGACCTGGCTGCTGCGCACCCTGCAGGCCCACGCGGGCCCGGTGCTGGTGCTGGCCGATCTGGAGGCCGACCCGGCTGCCCTGCCGCACGTGCAGAGCGGTGCGCCCACCGGCGAACTCTCCCACGGGGTGCCGCTGTTCGGCGTCGTCCGCCCCGTCCCGCCGGTCGCCGCGCGCGAGGCGGGCCCGTACACGCGGGCGCTCCTCGAAGCGCTGCAGACCGGCGATCCCCGGGCCGGCGCCGTGCTCGACGCGGCCGCCCTGCACCAACGGGCCCTGGCCGGGGCGGGCCTGGGTGCGGAGACGCTGCCCCTGCAGTGGGGCGCGCCGGGCCCGGTCCTGGCCAACGTCGCCCCGGCCACCCGTCCTCGGCCCCGCCCCCGGCCCGTGGTGAGGGTCGATCGCCCCCGGCCGGCGGTGCGGCCCGATCCGGCCCCCGTGCCGCATCCTGCACCGGGGCATGCTGCGCCGGTGCGGGACGCGGTGCCCGCGGCGTCCGCGGTGCCCCCGGCTCCCGCTCCGGCCGGGGAGCCCGCCCCGCCGCAGGAGGACCTGCTGCCGGTCATCCTCGCCGCCGCCCACGCCGGACGGCACAACGAGGCCGCGGCCATGGCCGCCGCGGGCGAGCAGCAGGCCCTGCGCCGCCACGGCCCGGACAGCCCCGAGGCGGGCCTGTGGATCGAGGTCCGTGCGGACCTCGCCCGCATGGCGGGAGACCACGCGCGGGCCGCCGAGCTGTGGCTGACGGCTGCGGCCGCGCGCCTGGGCCGCAGCGGACCGGCCGACGAGGAGGTGCTGGCCGCGGTCAAGCGGGCGCACTACTGCTGGCAGCACAGCGGCGAAGGAGCCGTCCGCCTGGCCCCCGCACTGCTCGCGCTGTGGGAGCGCATCCCCGGCGGCGAGGGCGCGGCCGAGCACATCCGGGCGCGCCTGCGGGAAGCGGAGGAGGTCCCGCCCGGAGTGGCCCGCTGACGACCGGTCGGCCGGTCCCGTCGGTCGGCCCGGTCGACCGACCCGTCAGCCGGTGCGGTCCTCCGGGACGACGGCCAGGGCCTCGACCTCCAGGAGCAGGTCCGGCCGGAAGAGCGCGGCGACCTGAACGGCGGAGCTCGCGGGAAGCCGCGAGGGGTCGAGGAAGGCGTCCCGGGCGGCCCGGACGGCCGGGAGGTCGGCGATGTCGGTGACGAAGTAGGTGAGCTTGACGACGTCGTCGAAGCCGGCCCCCGCGGCCGCGAGGCAGCGCCGGAGGTTCAGGAAGACCTGACGGGCCTGGGCCTCGGCGTCGCCGGCGCCCACGGTCCTGCCGTGTTCGTCGTGCGCCACCTGTCCCGATACGGCCACCAGGCGGCCGGTGCCCGTGACCACGTGGGTGTAGCCGGTGGCGGGGGCGACTTTGTCGGGGGTGGGCAGGTGCGTGAGGTGGGTGCTTGCGCTCATGGACGGCATCCTGCCCTACCGCCCGCGCGCGGCTTCACGCAGGCGGGAGCCCGTAGAGCCGCCGCGCGGTCCCCGCACCGACGAGCCCGGAGATCCGGGGCACCTCGTCGGCGGGCCACGCCCCTTCGGCGACCCACGCCCGCGTCAACTGCCCGAGCGCCCCGGTGAACAGGCGGGTGCCGACCACGTACAGCTCGGGCAGCCCGTAGGCGTCGGTGGAGAACATGACCTTCCCGAACGGGGCCTGCTCCAGCACTTCGGCGAGGACCGCCGTGGCGCGCGCCCCGGCGTAGGAGAGGGTCAGCCCGACGTCGGCGTAGACGTGGGGGAACACGTGGGCGAGGTAGGCCGCGCTGCGGTGGTACGGGTAGGCGTGCAGCAGGACCAGCGGGCAGCCCGTCGGCCGCACCGCCTTGATGAAGTCGGTGAGCAGCGCCGGGTCGCTGCGGTGCAGGCGCAGGTCGGGGTCGCCGAAGCCGGTGTGGATCTGCAGGGGCAGCGCGGTAGCGGCCGCGGTCCACAGGAGGTGGCGCAGGAGCACGGGGTCGTGGAGGCGGCCGCCGGGCCGCCGGGCGGCCAGCCAGGCGTCCGTGGCGGCTCTCAGCTCCCCGGGGCCCGGCGGGGCCGGGTCGAAGTCGAGCCCGTGGCGGTAGGCGGCGACCGACTTGAAGCCCACGGCGGTACGGGCCGCCGCCTGCACGGCATCCTGCAGGCCGTCGAGGAACTCCCGGCCGGTGCCCGCCTCGTCCGCCGTGTGCTCGGCGAGGGCCTCCAGCCGCACGATCTCGTGGGCGCGCCCTCCGCCCGCGCGGGCGAGCTCGTGATGGGTGGTGAGATCGCCGGCCAGGCCGGTGTCGACGACGTAGTCGGTGATGCCGGTGGCACCGAGCAGCCGCCGGTTCACCTCCTCCACGCCCAGTTCGGTGCGCCGGGCCAGGTAGTCGGCGGGCGGGCAGTGGGCCGGGAGGCCGAGGAGCGGCGGGCACCAGCGGCGCACGGCGAAGCCCAGCTGGCTGTCGAAGAACGTGGTGCCCTCGGCGGCCGGCGCGTCGGATTCCGTCAGGTACGCCGTGAAGCGGGACCCGGCCAGCGGGCCCCGGGCCACGCCGTGGCAGTGGTGGTCCACCAGCCCGCCGCCGGGGGACCCTTCGGCGGGCGGTGGGGTCACTGTCCGGTTCGCCATGGCTGCCGCCTTCCTCACGCGCCGTCGGGCCGGTCCGGGCCGGTGGCCGCTGGCCGGTGCCCCGGGGGTCAGTAGTGGTGCCGCAGGTCCGCGACGAGCGCCTCCGGGCCGTGGTGCCGCAGGCGCGCCTGTTCTCCCTCGCGGACGGCGAGGAAGGCCTCGTACAGGGCATCTCCGAGGGCCTCGCGGAGGAGGGCCGAGCCGCGGAAGTGTTCGAGCGCTTCCGGCAGGCCGGCCGGCAGCCGGGGCACTGCGGCGCGCGTGACCGCCGGATCGCCGCTGACGGGCGGCGGCAGGGTGTCCTTCCGGTCGATGCCGTCGAGCCCCGCGGCGATGACCGCGCCGGCCACCAGGTACGGGTTCGCCGTCGCGTCGATGCACTTGATCTCGGCGTTGGCGGCCTGGGGTTCCCTCGCCGGCCCCGGAATGAAACGGAGGGCCGCCTCCCGGTTCTCGGGTCCCCAGCACTGGAAGACCCCGGCCCACATGGACGGCGCGAGCCGGAGGTAGCCGGCCGGGTGCGGGGACGTGACGGCCAGCAGCGCGGGGAGCGCGCGCAGGACGCCCGCGAGGAACGCCTCGCCGGTGCGCGTCATGCCCAGCGGGCCGTCGCCGCCGCGGAAGAGGTTGCCGCCGTCCTTCCGGAGACTGAGGTGGAGGTGCGCGCCGTTGCCCACGGCGCCGTGCTCGACCACCGGGGCGAACGTGGCGTGCAGGCCGTGGTGCGCGGAGACGGCGCGGATCGTCTCCCGTACGAGCACCACCTCGTCGGCGGCGGCCACGGGGTCCGACGGGGCGGTCGAGATCTCGAACTGGCCCGGGGAGTACTCGGGATGGATCTGCAGCACCTCGACGTCCTGGTCGGCCAGCGCCTTCAGGACGTCGCGCACGTAGCCGGAGAGCCCGATGACGCGCGTCATGCCGTAGGCCGGGCCGGGGCCGGCGTAGCGCCGGGCGCGGGCGGCGTCCTGCGGACCGTCGGCCCCGCCGCCCGCCTCCGCGGCGTGGGTGACGACCCATTCGGTCTCGTAGCCCATCCGCAGGCCGAGGCCGGACCGCGCGGCGCGCTCGGCCATGCGCCGCGCGAACCCGCGCTGGCAGGCCGCGTAGGGGGCGCCGTCCTGCTCGAAGCGGTCGGCCGGGGCCCAGGCCCAGCCCGGCTGGGCGGCGAGGACGGTCAGGCGGCCGAGGTCGGGGAAGAGGCGCAGGTCGCCGTCGGGCCCGCCGATGTGCGCGCTGGTGACGGCGGAGTCGTCGCTGAGGTACACGTCGAAGACGGGGGACATGCCGACCCCCCACTGCGCCGCGTGGGCGAGCCGGGCGGTGGGGACGGCCTTGACGCGCGTGATGCCCGCGTTGTCGACGTAGGTCAGGGCGACGCCGTGGACGTCCATGGCCGTCAGGCGCGCCGCCTCCTGGCGCGCTGCCGAGGCCGCGGCCTCGTGCGGTGGTGCGTCCACGCTCGCTCCCGGGTGCCGGTGCCCTCAACTGCCCTGTACGGGCCATTACACCGTACGGTGGCGGGCCCGGCGGGCCAAGGACGCCCCGGCCCGCTGACGCACGGACCGGGGCGGTGGTTGCCGGAGGGCGGGCGGTGGGCGCGGTGTGCGGAGCGGTGAGGCCTTGGCTACCAGCGGTACCAGCGCCCCCCGCCGGAGCGGACGAGGAAGCCGAGCAGCCAGAGGACGATGACGACGAGCGCGACCCACCAAAGGACCTTGAGGGCGAAGCCCGCGCCGAAGAGGAGCAGTGCGAGGAGCAGGACGACGAGCAGGGGAACCATGGAATCCACCTCCTTCCGGTCGTCTTCCCCCCGCACGGAGCCCTCATAGCCCGGGTGCGCCCGGTCGCCCGGGCGCGTGCTCCTGCCCGTCCGCAGCGCCGGGCCGTTTGACGCGGGCCGGGGCGGACGCGCCGTGATCGGGTGTTTGGGCCCGCCGGGACGCGGTATCCGCAGGGCGAGGCTCTCCATGACTGATAAGGCAGACATACCCGACGAGAACGGCACGGCCCCGGAAGCGGGCGCCCGGCCGGCCCTCAGCCCGGCCCGGGTGCTCCGCGCGGCCCGCGAGCAGTTCGCCGAACTGACCGGACTGCAGCCCGAAGGCGTCTCCCGGTTCGAACGGACCGAGGACGGCTGGGTGCTGGAGGCCGAGGCGGTCGAGGTCGCCCGGATCCCCGAGACGATGAGCGTCATGGCGCTCTACGAGCTCACCCTCGACCCCGACGGCCTGCTCACCGGCTACCGCCGCGTCCGGCGCTACGAGCGCGGCAGGGCCGACGCCCGCTGAGTTCCTGCAGCGAGTGAGTTCCTGCGGCGAGCGGAGCGGCCCCGGCCGCCGAGCGGCCCGGTGCCCCGGGCAGTCCGGGCCGCCGCGTGCCGGTCCCGTCGCGACGAGAGAACAAGACGAGAGGAAACCGCCCGAGATGAGCGTTGTCCCTGCGCAACCGGGCACCGGCGGAGCCGGCGGTACCAGCGGTCTGTACGACGTGATCGAACTGGTGCTGGACCGCGGGCTGGTCATCGACGCGTTCGTGCGCGTCTCGCTGGTCGGCATCGAAATCCTGAAGATCGACGTGCGTGTCGTGGTCGCCAGCGTCGACACCTACCTGCGCTTCGCCGAGGCCTGTAACCGCCTCGACCTGGAAGCCGGCCCCCACAGGAGCGCCGGCCTGCCCGAACTCGTCGGCGAGGTGACCGAGAGCGGCGCCCACGGCAAGACCAAGGGCGCCCTCTCCGGTGCCGCGCAGACCGTCTCCGACGCCATTCACCAGGTGCGCGACCGCGGCGAGGAATCGAGCCGCAGCCGCCGTTCCACCTCCCGCAAGAAGGAGGAGAGCGAGTGACCACCTACGTCTACGGCATCGCCCGCGCCGGCAGCACCGAGCTGCCCGACGACCTCACCGGCATCGGGGACCCGCCACGCCCCGTGCGGGTGGTCAGCCGGGACGGCCTGGCCGCGGTCGTCAGCGACTGCCCCGAGAACCTGCGCCCCAAGCGCCGTGACCTGCTGGCGCACCAGCAGGTGCTGGCCGCCGCCGGCCGCCGCACCGCCGTGCTGCCGATGCGCTTCGGCAGCGTCTCCGACAGCGACGAGAAGGTGGCCGAGGTGCTGTCCGAGCACTCCGGCCGCTACGAGGAACAGCTCGACCGGCTCGCCGGCCGGGTGGAGTACAACATCAAGGTCGTGCACCGCGAGGACGCCGCCCTGCACCTCGTCCTGGCCGGGAACGCCGAGCTGCGGGTCCTGGCCGAGGCCAACAGGGCCGCCGGCGGAGGCTCCTACGAACAGCGCCTGCGCTTCGGCGAGATGGTCGCCAACAGCATGCGCGAGCGCGAGGTGCTGGACGCCGGGCTGGTGCGCGAGGCGCTGGAGCCCCTGGCCGAGGAGCACCGGGACGGCCCGGAAAGCGCGGGATGGTTCCTGAACGTGTCCTTCCTCGTCGAGGAGTCCGCGGCCCGGCGGCTGCTGGAGGAGGCCGGACGGCTCGCCGAGCGCCACCCGCAGCTCGACATCAAGGTCAACGGTCCGCTCCCGCCGTACAGCTTCGCGACGTGATCACCTTCGTGAGCTGGGTGCTGCGCCGGGTCGTCGCCGAGGCCGAGCGCCTCCACCACGACCCGGCGGCCGTCCGGCACGAACTCGCGGTCCTTGAAGAACAGCTGGTGAACGGCCTCATCGACGAGGAGGAGTTCGACCGGCGCGAGGACGCGCTGCTGGACCGCATGGAGGCGGCCCGGCAGTGGACGGAAGGAGGCGCGGCATGACCGGCCGGTCCGAGCCGTCCCTCTCGGGCGGCGGCACCTCGGCGAACCTCGCCGACATCCTTGAGCGCGTGCTCGACAAGGGCGTCGTCATCGCCGGGGACATCCGCGTCGACCTCCTCGACATCGAACTCCTCACCATCAAGCTGCGCCTGGTCGTCGCCTCCGTCGACAAGGCCCGGGAGATGGGGATCGACTGGTGGGAGAGCGACCCCTCGCTGTCCTCGGGAGCCCGCCGGCGCGCACTGGACGCGGAGAACGCACGGCTGCGGTCCCGCATCGCCGAACTCGAAGAACGCCACGGGCCCGAAAGGCTCGAAGGACCCGAGAAGAGGAGTTCCGGTGAACCCTGACCCTGCGGAACTGCTGTACGCCTATGCCGTCCTGCGCGACACCCCTGCCGCCGCGAGCGGGCTGGAGACGGTCACCGGCGTCGCCGGCGAGCCGGTGCGCGCCGTGCGGGACGGCGGCCTGGCGGCCCTGGTGGGACCCGTTCCCGCGGCCGAGTTCGACGAGGAGGGGCTGCGCGAGCGGCTGGAGGACCTCGCCTGGCTGGAGCACGTCGCGCGCGGCCACCAGCGGGTGGTCGACGCGGCGTCGGCCGGTGCCCCGTGCGTCCTGCCGCTGCGGCTCGCGACCGTCTACCGCGACGAGGAGGGCGTGCGCCGCATGCTGGCGGCCCGGCACGCCGCGTTCGGCGCCGCCCTCGACCGGCTGGCGGGCCGCGCCGAGTGGGGGGTCAAGATCCATACGGTGGCGGAGGGCACCGGCGGAGCACCGCCCCCGGGCCCGCCTTCCCGGGCCCGCCCACCAGCGCCGCGCGCCGCCATGTCCGGCCGCGACTACCTCCGCCGGCGCGCCGCGGAACGGCAGGCGCGCGAGGAGGAGTGGCGGCACGTGGACGAGGCCGCGCGCGGCATCCACGCCGCCCTCGCCACCCTCGCGGAGGAGACCCGGCTCTACCCTCCGCAGAACCCCCGCCTCACCGGCCGGCCGGGCCGCAACGTCCTCAACGCCGCCTACCTCGTGCCCCGCGAGCGCGGGGCCGCCTTCACCGCCGCCGTCGCCGGACTGGCGGGCCGCGCGCCCCGCGACGGGCTTCAGGTGGAGCTGACCGGGCCGTGGGCGCCGTACTCGTTCGTCACCGGCGAGCCGTCACGCGAACCCGCCCACGAGGCGGGAGCGCCGTGACCGCCGACGGCGCCGGCCCCCTGGCCGAGCGGCGCCTGTCCCTGCTCGACCTCCTCGACCGGCTGCTCGCGGGCGGCGTCGTGCTGGCCGGCGACCTCACCCTGAGCATCGCCGACGTCGACCTCGTCCGCGTCGACCTGCGCGCCCTCATCAGCTCGGTCGAAGGCCCGGCCGAAAGCCCGGTCGGAAGTCCGGTCGAGACCCCGGACGCAGGGGAGGGCCGGCCGTGACGAAGCGCCGTGTGGAGCTGGACGAGGAAGCCGTCGAACGCGACCTGGTCACCATCGTGCTGACCGTGGTGGAACTCCTGCGCCGGCTGATGGAGGCGCAGGCGCTGCGCCGGGTGGAGCTCGGCGGGCTGAGCGAGGAGCAGGAGGAGCGCCTGGGCCTCACCCTGATGCTGCTGGAGCGGCGCATGGACGAGCTGTGCGCGCACTACGGGCTGAAGCCGGGCGATCTGAACATCGACCTCGGCCCCCTCGGCTCCCTGCTGCCGCGCGAGTGACCGGGCGGCCCCGCCCCGCACCCGCCCGTCCGAATGGCCCAGTGCTGGTTTGCGCGACGGCGGCCACGGCTACACACGTGGCGCCCGCCGCAACGGGCACGGGCCCACGGAGGGGCGATGCCGCAGCTGGAGCAGGAGAGACCCGAGGGGCCGGCGGAGACCGCCGACAGTCCGCGGCTCCGGCCGGGCAACAGAATGCTCACCTACCTCACCACCACCGATCACAAGGTGATCGGGAACATGTATCTGGTGACCGCCTTTTGCTTCTTCCTCGTCGCCGGGCTGATGGCGATGGTGATGCGGGCGGAGCTGGCCCGGCCGGGGCTGCAGATCGTCAGCACCGCGCAGTACAACCAGCTGGTCACCATGCACGGCACCGTCATGATGCTGCTGTTCGCCACGCCCATGTTCGCCGGGTTCGCCAACGCCGTGATGCCCCTGCAGATCGGCTCGCCGGACGTGGCCTTCCCCCGGCTCAACGCGATGACCTTCTGGCTGTTCCTTCTCGGCGGCCTCATCGTCGTCTCCGGCTTCGTCGTTCCCGGCGGCGCCGCGTCCTTCGGGTGGTTCGCCTACGCCCCGCTCAACAGCGCGGTCTTCTCGCCCGGCGCCGGCGGTGACCTGTGGGCGATGGGCCTGGTGGTCGCGGGCCTGAGCACCACCCTGGGCTCGGTGAACTTCATCGCCACCATCGTCTGCCTGCGCGCACCGGGCCTGACGATGTTCCGCATGCCGGTCTTCACCTGGAACATCCTCTTCACCTCGATCCTGGCGCTGCTCGCCTTCCCGGTGCTGACCGCGGCCCTGCTCGCCCTGGAGGCCGACCGGAAGTTCGGGGCGCACGTCTTCGACGCGGCCAACGGCGGCGCGGTGCTGTGGCAGCACCTGTTCTGGTTCTTCGGCCACCCGGAGGTCTACATCGTCGCCCTGCCGTTCTTCGGCGTGATCACCGAGATCATCCCGGTCTTCAGCCGCAAGCCGCTCTTCGGCTACGCCGGCATGGTCGGTGCGACGATCGCCATCACCATGCTGTCGGCCAGCGTGTGGGCCCACCACATGTTCGCGACCGGAGCCGTCCTGCTGCCCTTCTTCTCGCTGATGTCCTTCCTCATCGCCGTCCCCACGGGCGTGAAGTTCTTCAACTGGATCGGCACCATGTGGCGCGGCAGCCTCTCCTTCGAGACCCCCATGCTGTGGGCGGCCGGCTTCCTCGTCACCTTCCTCCTCGGCGGGCTCAGCGGCGTCCTCATCGCCTCCCCGCCCCTCGACTTCCACGTCACCGACTCGTACTTCGTCGTCGCGCACCTGCACTACGTCCTCTTCGGCACCGTCGTCTTCGCCATGTTCGGCGGCTTCTACTTCTGGTGGCCCAAGTGGACGGGGCGGATGCTCGACGAGCGCCTCGGCCGGATCCACTTCTTCACCCTCTTCGCCGGCTTCCAGATCACCTTCCTGGTGCAGCACTGGCTCGGCGAGGAGGGCATGCCCCGGCGCTACGCCGACTACCTCGCCGGCGACGGGTTCACCCTCATGAACACCGTCTCCTCCATCGGCGCCTTCCTGCTCGGCCTGTCGACCCTGCCGTTCCTCTACAACGTGTGGCACACCGCCCGCCACGCGCCGAAGGTGACCGTGGACGACCCCTGGGGCTACGGCCGGTCCCTGGAGTGGGCCACCAGCTGCCCGCCGCCGCGCCACAACTTCCACGCCCTGCCGCGCGTGCGCTCCGATTCCCCCGCCTTCGACCTGCACCACCCCGAAGCCCTGGAGACGGGGCGGACGAGGAGCATCCCGCAGTGAAGACGGAGGCGGTCCTCTTCGCCGGCGTCGCCGGCTTCTTCCTCGCCACCGGAGGCGTCTACGTGTGGCTCTCCGGCCGCGAGCCCGCGGGGACGGCGGCGCTGGCGGTCTCCTTCGTCATGGCGTCGCTGATGGCGTTCTTCTTCGCCATGAACTACCGGCGCCGGGGCGCCCGGCCGGAGGACCGGGCGAAGGCCGAGATCGCCGAGCGGGCGGGCCCGCTGGACTTCTTCCCGCCGCGCAGCGCCTACCCGGCCCTGACCGCCCTGGGCGCCGCCCTCGCGGCGCTGGGCATCGTCTTCGGCCTGTGGCTGTTCCTCGTCGGCTTCGGCGTCCTGGCCGCGGGCGTGGGCGGGATGTCCTTCCAGTACGTCCGGCGCGACTAGCGGGGCCGCCGGGGCCGGGCGGGCGCGCGGGGCGGTTACGAGCCCCGCTCGGCCGGTTCGTTCGCCGCGGGGGGCGGGGCCGCCTCGCCGGGCTCGACCGGGGCGGCCGTGCGCTCCTCGACCGCCCGCCGCTGCTCGGGCGTCACCGGGATCTCCACGCGGTCGCGGTAGTACCACGAGCTCAGGGCCAGCCGCAGGCGCTGCCGGCGGGGCAGCTCCCCCGCGGGGGCCGCGAGCGGCCGCGGGACCTCGCGCACCATCAGGCGGTAGCCGCGGGCGGCGGACAGCGGCACGTGCCCCTCGCCCAGCCTGCCCTGGACGTCCTGCTCGACGTTCCCGCTCTCGCGGCCCTCGGTCAGCAGCGTGCGGTCGTGGGCCTGCAGGGCCAGGCAGATCCGCCTCGTCGCCCAGAAGGCCAGCACCGGACCGGCGACCACGGCGACGCGGAAGATCCAGGTCAGGGTGTTGACGGAGACCCGGAAGGAGAACGCCGCCACGTCGTTGCCGCCGGCGGCCAGCAGGACGGCGTAGAAGACGATGCCGGCCACCCCGAGGGCGGTCCGGGCGGGCTGGTTGCGGGGGCGGTCGCTCAGGTGGTGCTCCGCGCGGTCGCCCGAGACCCACTTCTCGACGAAGGGGTACAGGAAGAGGCCCGTGAACAGCACCCCCGGCAGGACGACCGCCGGGATCAGCACGTTCCACATGAAGGTGTGCCCCCACAGGACGTTCTCCCACGGGGGCATGACGCGCAGGGCCCCCTCCAGGAACCCCACGTACCAGTCGGGCTGGGCGTCCGTCGCCACCTGGTCGGCGCGGTAGGGCCCGTAGGCCCACACCGGGTTGACCTGCGCGAGCGCGCCGAGCGCGGTCAGCAAGCCGAACACCATCAGGAACAGGCCCGTGGACTTGGTGACGAACTGCGGGAACATGGGCATCCCCACCGCATTGCGGTTGGTCCGGCCGCGCTCCGCCCAGTGCGTGTGCTTGAGGTAGACCACCAGCAGCAGGTGCACGGTGATCAGGGCGATCAGCACGCCGGGCACGAAGAGCACGTGCACGACGTACAGCCGGGGAATGATCAGGTGCCCCGGGAAGGCCCCGCGCCAGATGAACGCGCTGAGGTAGGTGCCCACGACGGGGATCGACAGCACGATCGTGTGCGCCGTGCGCATCCCCGTCCCGGACAGCAGGTCGTCGGGCAGCGAATAGCCGGCGAACCCTTCGAGGAGCGCGAGGACGAACAGCGTCAGCCCCACGATCCAGTTGACCTCCCGGGGCCTGCGGAAGGCGCCCGTGAAGAACACCCGCAGCATGTGCACGGCCAGCGCCGCCACGAAGATCAGCGCCGCCCAGTGGTGGACCTGCCGGATGAGCAGCCCGCCGCGCACCTCGAAGCTCAGGTCGAGCGTCGACAGGTAGGCCTGCGACATCCGCAGGCCCCGCAACGGCTCGTACGGCCCGTCGTAGACGCTCTGCGTCATGCCCGGGTCGAAGAAGAGCGTGAGGTAGGAGCCGGTGAGCACCAGGACGACGAAGCTGTAGAGGGCGAGCTCCCCCAGCAGGTACGACCAGTGGTCGGGGAACGCCTTGCGCAGCAGCGCCTTGGCCGCCTCGGCGGCCGGAAGCCGCCGGTCCAGCGCCACGAAGCCGGTCAGGGCCGCCTCCCGGACCTTCTCCTTCACCCTCTCCTTCCGTCTCCGGAACAGCATCGCGCCACGCTCCCTGTCGGCTCGCCGGTGCCCGTTTCCTCGCGCGGGACCGCGGCTGATGGGTAACCGGCCCGCCCGGAGCTCAACCGCACGACCGCCGGGTGTCACCCGGACCGCGCGGCGCTCCGGGCGACATGGGCGCCGGGTCGTCCGGCGCCCACCCCTCCCCTTGACCTGCTGTCAGGAGGCCTCGCCGGGGATCTCCGCCCGGACCGTGCGGGCGGCCGCGACCAGGTTCTCCAGGGAGGCCCGGACCTCGCTCCAGCCGCGGGTCTTCAGGCCGCAGTCGGGGTTGACCCACAGGCGCTCGGCGGGGATCGCCTCCAGGCCCTTGCGCAGCAGCGCCGCCGCCTCGTCCGCGCCCGGGACGCGCGGCGAGTGGATGTCGTAGACGCCGGGGCCGACCTCGCGCGGATAGCCGGCGACGGCCAGCTCCGCGGCGACCTGCATGTGCGAGCGGGCGGCCTCCAGGCTGATGACGTCGGCGTCGAGGTCGTCGATGGCCCGC
Source organism: Streptomyces sp. URMC 124 (assembly GCF_051386455.1). NCBI lineage: Bacteria > Bacillati > Actinomycetota > Actinomycetes > Kitasatosporales > Streptomycetaceae > Streptomyces > Streptomyces sp. URMC 124. Next base: position 3,356 of record NZ_JBPQTS010000107.1, on the reverse strand, counting down.
AGGACGTCGCCGAACTCCGCGTAGCACATGTGCGTGTGGATCTGGGTGTCCGGCCGGACGCCGCTGGTGGACAGGCGGAACGCCTCGGTCGCCCACGCCAGGTACTCCGCGTGGTCGGCGGCCCGCAGCGGCAGCGTCTCGCGCAGGGCGGGCTCGTCCACCTGGATCACCGACGTCCCCGCGGCCTCCAGGTCGTTCACCTCGTCGCGCAGGGCGAGGGCCACCTGGCGGGCGGTGTCGCCGAGCGGCTGGTCGTCGCGGACGAACGACCAGGCGAGCATGGTGACCGGGCCGGTCAGCATGCCCTTGACCGGGCGGCCCGCCACCGACTGGGCGTAGCGGGTCCAGCGCACGGTCATCGGCTCGGGGCGGGAGATGTCGCCGGCGAGGATCGGCGGGCGGACGTAGCGCGTGCCGTACGACTGGACCCAGCCGTGCTGCGTGGCCAGGTAGCCCGTCAGCTGCTCGGCGAAGTACTGCACCATGTCGTTGCGCTCGGGCTCGCCGTGCACCAGGACGTCGATGCCGGCCTTCTCCTGGAAGGAGACGACCTCGCGGATCTCGGCCTCGATGCGCCGCTCGTACGCGGCGGCGTCGATCCGCCCGGCGCGCAGGTCGGCGCGGGCGGTGCGCAGCTCCGTCGTCTGCGGGAAGGAGCCGATGGTGGTGGTCGGCAGCAGCGGCAGCCCGAGGTGGGCGCGCTGCGCGGCCGCCCGCTGCGCGTACGGCTGCGAGCGGCGGCCGTCGGCGGCGGTGACGGCCGCGGCGCGGGAGCGCACCGCCGGGTCGCGGGTGATGGCCGAGCCGGCGCGGGAGGCCAGGTCGGCGCGGTTGGCGGCCAGTTCGGCCGCGATGGTGTCGGTGCCCTGCGCCAGGCCGCGGGCCAGGGTGACGACCTCGGCGGTCTTCTGGCGGGCGAAGGCGAGCCAGCGCAGGATCTGCGGGTCGATGTCCCGCTCGGCCGCCGCGTCCAGCGGGACGTGCAGCAGGGAGCAGGAGGTGGAGACGTCGACGCGGTCGGCGAGCCCGAGGAGCGTGCCGAGGGTGGACAGGGACTTCTCGAAGTCGTTGATCCACACGTTGCGGCCGTTGACGACGCCGGCCAGGAGGCGCTTGCCGGGCAGGCCGCCGGCGGCGGCGAGGTCGCCGAGGTTGGCGGCGGCGGGGCCGGTGAAGTCCAGCGCGAGGCCCTCGACGGGGGCCTTGGCGAGGACGGGCAGGGCTTCGCCGAGCCGGTCGAAGTAGGAGGCCACGAGCAGCTGCGGCCGGTCGGCGAGGCCGCCCAGGTCGCGGTAGGCGCGGCCGGCGGCGTTCAGCTCGGCGGGGGAGCGGTCCTGGACCAGGGCGGGCTCGTCGAGCTGCACCCACGCGGCCCCCGCGGCCCGCAGGTCGGCGAGCACCTCGGCGTACACCGGCAGCAGCCGGTCCAGGAGGGTGAGGGGTTCGAAGCCGGGGGCGACGCCGGGCGCGGCCTTGGCCAGCAGCAGGTAGGTGACGGGACCGACGAGGACCGGACGGGCGGTCAGGCCGAGCGCGAGGGCCTCCTTCAGCTCGGCGACCTGCTTGGTGGAGTCCGCGGTGAAGACGGTGTCGGGGCCGAGCTCGGGAACCAGGTAGTGGTAGTTGGTGTCGAACCACTTGGTCATCTCCAGCGGCGCCACGTCCTGGGTGCCGCGGGCCATGGCGAAGTAGCCGTCCAGGGCGTCGGCCTCGACGGCCGCGCGGTGCCGCGGGGGAACCGCGCCGACCATGACGCTGGTGTCCAGGACGTGGTCGTAGAGCGAGAAGTCACCCGTGGGGACCTCGTGAACGCCGGCGTCGGCCAGCTGCTGCCAGTGGGTGCGGCGCAGTGCGGCGGCCGTGTCCCTGAGGGCGTCGGCCGTGACGCGGCCCTTCCAGTACCCCTCGATGGCCTTCTTCAGTTCACGGCCCCGGCCCTGGCGGGGGTGGCCGTGGACGGTGGCGCGGGCTGCCGCGGCTGCGGACTTGCTGGTCACGGAACTCTCCTTCGCGAGCGTGCGTGCGTCCATGACCCCGGGACGGGAACGAAGGCGCGAAGGAACGACGGAACCGGGCGGGAAGCCATCGGAGTGCGGTCGCCGATGCGCCGCCGTCCGTGCCCGCCTGATAGGTACGCCGACCCGCCCTCGAGGTCACCGGGATCTCCGTGCGCTCGGCAGCGCACGGGCAGTCGGCAGGTCTTCGGACTCGCGGGCACGCCGTATGGCACCTACTGGCCGTCGCTTCCCGGATCCTGCGGATCCAGTGCGTATGACGGCGGTCGTTCCCGCTCACCGCTGCGGGGCAGTCCCGGATTCCCACCGGGTTCCCTCTTACGACGCGCCTGCCTGGCGAGCAGGGCGAACCAGCTGCACCGTCACCATAGGGCCCCGGAGGGGCCCACGGACAGACCTGTTCGGATACCGGACTGTGGCGTGGGACACGGGGCGCGCGAACACGTGCGCGAACGGGCTTGCCTCAGGAGGCGGTTCGCGCGCCCAGGCGCAGCCGCAGCTCCATCTCGTGCTCGCCGGAGACGTGCCCCTTGTGCTCGACGGCGAAGGCCCGTTCGAGCTCCTCCTTGACCTGGCGCACGGGATCCGCCGCGCCGAAGAGATCGGCGGTCACCGCGCCCGACAGGGGCGTCTCCTGCGGCTGCGCCGCGTCGCCGCCGGTGCGCGTGCGGGTGTCGACGCTCATGCACCAGATCATGGGACCCGAGCCGGGGCTGCCGGGCCCGGTCTCGCCGCGCGGCGGACCGGCCTCGGGGAAGACGGCCTCGAGGACGCCGAAGACGGCACCCGCGTCCTGGTGGCCGCAGTCCGTCAGGTGCACGCTGACGTGGTCCGCACTCTCCCGGGCATCCGTCACTGCTCCTCCTTCGCCGTCCTGGCCGTGGTCGGGGGTCCGCCGCCGAACGGGGAGGCCCTGCCTCGACCGTACGGCGCGCCCGGGTGCTCTGGCGCGGGCTGTGCGACCATCCGGGCCAGGTACCCGGCTCCCGCACGAAGATGCAGGGTCCGATTCACCATCCTCACCCGAACGGTGGAATGCGTCGAAAGTAATTGACTGATTACGCTTAGTGCATGAACCTGTGGAGTCCAGCGCCGCTGCCGTGGCGGCCCGCCGTGCGGGCCGCGGTCGCCGTGCTGGTCTCCGTCCTCCTGCTGTTCTCCGGAGGGAGCGGCACGGTCCTCGCGCTGGGCACCGGCCCGGAGGAGAGCTCCGTCTCCGTGGAGTTCGCCGCCACCGACGACTGCGTCGCGGACAGCCGCTCGCCCCGCTCCTCGGCCTCGCCCTCCAGGCGCTCGTGCCTCCCGCCCCTGCGGGAGTCCTCCTCGCCGCCGCCGGCGGCC
>NZ_JBPQTS010000106.1:0-26602 GCF_051386455.1 Streptomyces sp. URMC 124 | reverse complement strand
GGGGTGGGGGCGGGCGCGAGGACGGCGTGGGCGTTGGAGCCGCCGAAGCCGAAGGAGTTGACACCGGCCAGCCCGCCCGAGGCCGTGGCCAAGGGCGTGGCGGTGAGCACGGGGGCCAGCCGGAGCCGGGTGAAGTCGATGGCCGGGTTGGCCGGGTGACCGTACAGGGAGGCAGGGACGACCCGGTGACGCAGGACGAGGAGGGCTTTGAGGAGACCGGCGAGCCCGGAGGCGGACTCCAGGTGGCCGAGGTTGGTCTTGACCGAGCCGATCGGCAGCGGCTGCCCGGGCCGCCGCCGCCCCGCCAGCGCCGCGGAGACGGCCTCGCACTCCAGCGGATCGCCCACGGGCGTCCCGGTGCCGTGGGCCTCCACGTAGAGCAGCTCGCGGGGGTCGAGGGCCGCCCGGTCGTACACCTGGCGCAGCAGCGCGGCTTGGGCCGCGGCGCTGGGCTGGGCGAGGCCGGGGGTGCGGCCGTCGCTGTTGGTGCCGGTGGCGACGATGACGGCGTGGACGCGGTCGCCGTCGGCGAGGGCGCGGGCGAGCGGCTTGAGGACGAGGACGATGCCGCCCTCGGCACGTACGAAGCCGTCGGCATCCGCGGAGAAGGCGCGGCAGCGGCCCGTGGGCGAGAGCATGGACGCCTTGGAGAAGCCGATGAACTCGTGGGGGCCGACGAGGACGTTGACACCGGCGGCGAGAGCGGCCTCCCCGCCCGCTCCGAGGTAGGCGCACGCCTGGTGGAGGGCGACCAGGCTAGAGGAGCAGGCGGTGTCCACGGCCATGCTGGGGCCGCGCAGGTCGAGGACGTGGGACAGCCGGCCCGCGGTGTTGCCGCTCGCGATGCCGGTCATGGTGTGCCGGTCGACGGTCTCCAGCCGGCTGAACTGGAGGTTTCCGTAGGAGTTGTTGGACACCCCGACGAACACGCCCGTGCCGGTGCCGGCCAGGGCGGCCGGGTCGAGGCCGGCATCGTCCACGGCCTCTGCCGCCAGCTCCAGAAGCAGCCGCTGTTGCGGGTCCATGCGGGCGGCTTCGCGCGGAGAGAGGGAGAAGTACTCGGCATCGAAGGCAGCGAGGTCATCGAGCACACCGGCCGCCGCTGAGCAGGTCCGCCCCGGACGGCGGGGGTCGGCGGCGGTGAAGGCGTCGGCGTCGAAGCGCTCGGCGGGCATGCGCGTGACCAGGTCCCGTCCCTGCAGGAGGGCGGCCCACAGGGCGTCCAGACCGTCAAGGCCGCCGGGGAGGCGGCACCCGACCCCCGTGATCGCCACCTCGCGTCCGCTCCCGGCCTCCGAACGCCCCATGCTTCCCCCCGGGTATCACCGAACTGCCAACAGAAGCCTTCCCTGCCCGCCGGGAAAAATCGGCGCTCCCGCCGAGAGCCCGAAAGAGTGATAAGCCCTCAGGCGGGTCCGATGGTCTGCTCATATGCCCGGGAGGGGCAGCGGCGGCGCCATCCTGCTGACGCCCCGCTGAGCGAAATCCGGGAGGCAGGAGGTGATTCGGAAGGCAAGGACATGGAAGAACGAGGAAGGGCGAGGAAGGACGAGGAAGGGCGAGCGGGGCCGGGACGGGCTGCGGTGAGGAGCAGGGGGCGTGAGAGCACTGGGTGACGGGCTGCTGTGGGACCTCTCCCCGGAGGGGACGGGCGCGGGCGCCGACCTGGCGGCACTCCTGTTGCCCGGCGCGGGCGGCGGCGCCCGTGACTTCGCGCTGTGGCCGCGCCATCTCGTCCCGCGGTTCCGGGTGCTGGCCGCCCAGTACTCCGGGCGCGACCGGGCCGCGACCGCCACTGATGCGTCGACCGAGGGGTCGACCCATGCGTCGGCTGATGCCTCGACCGATGGCTCCCCAAGCAGCGACCTGCTCGGGGCGGCGCTCGCGGAGCGGGTCGCGCACCACGTCCAGGAGCCGCTCGTGCTGTTCGGGCACAGCATGGGGGCTGCGGTCGGCTACGAGACCGCCTGGCAGCTCACCCTGCGCCGCCGCCCCGCCCTGGCCCTCCACGCCTCCGCGGCCCTTGCACCTCCCGAATACGCCGGCATCGACCTGGGGATCCGGGCCATGGACGACACGGCCCTGGCCGGCCTCGCCCGCGCGCTCGCCATCCCCTTCCCCCGCGATGACAGGCCCAGGGAGCGGCAGGCGGCCCTCCGCGCACTCCGCCACGACCTCGCCCTCGTCGACGCGTACGACTACGGCCCCTCGCCCCGGCCGCTGGACTACCCGATCACCGTGTGGAGCGCCCGCGACGACGCCATCATCCCGGCGGCCGCCGCCGGGCGCTGGCAAGCCATGACGCGCCACCCTCTCGCCCACCGCACCCTGCCCGTGAGCCATCACCACCTCAGCATTCCGGCGGCCGTCACGGCCATCACCCGGTCGCTCCACAGCCTCCTCGCCTGACCGGGCCGCGGGGCGGGGCAGTCATCGCCCCTCACTCGGAGGGCTGCGCCTCCGGCGGCGTCAGAGCACGCAACAAGTAGGCCCTGTCGATCGGCGAGGGGTCGGGCAGGTCTCCTACGGCGCGCAGGAGGTGGGTTCGGTCATAGGTGCGGTTCTGGGTCGTGTAGGCGGACAGGTGGGCGGTGCTGGCGATGACCCCGGCTTCCATCGGCGTGGGGGAGGGGACCGCCGGCGTGATCTCCAGGGTCAGGCCGGGGAAGCGCGCCTCCAAGGCGGACCGGACCAGGGCGATCGGAGTGTTGTGCGGGTGGGTGACATGGACGGTGCACACAGGGGAGTTGACGTGGGAATCGCAGGGCGAATTGCTGTCGGTGTCGGTGTCGGTGTCGGTGTCGGTGTCGGTGTCGCTGTCCCTGCCGGTGCTCGCGGCAGTGCGCTGTTCCATGACCCGCATCATGGCGCTGACCGCGTAATCGGCCTGGACGAGGTTGAGGGCGCCCGCGGGTTCGCCGGGGACGCGCACGGTCATGGCGGTGCCGTGGGCTTCGCCGCGCAGGATCCGGGCCCCGCCGGTGCCGAGGGCATCAGTGCGCAGCGCGTTCTCGACGAGACGGGCGAGGATGTCCAGGGGCTGTTCGGGGAGTCCGTCGGGGACCCGTCGGTCGGTGATGAGCAGGCTCGGGCGCAGAATGGTGGCGGTTCGGCCGGTGCGGCGGCACCAGGCGTGGATCAGACGCTCGGCGGTGTGTTTGGTCTCCTCGTAGGGGATGTGGAAGCCCTCCGCGTCGTCGAGGTCGTCCTCGCGGACGTGCCCGCTGCGCCGCCGGCCGGCGACGAAGGCCGTGCTGACATGGAGCACGTGTGCGGCAGGGGCGTCGTTGACGAGTTCCAGCACGCCGTCCGTGCCCAGGACGTTCGTTCGGTAGAGGGTGACCGGGTCGGCTTGGAGGCTGAGGAGAGCGCCGCAGTGCCAGACCGTCCTGAGGTCGTCCGTGATCTGCGCGCGCTCGTCCGGTGTCAGGCCCAGCCCGGGCCGGGTGAGGTCGGCAGTGAAACAGCGCAGCCGGCGGAGCGCGTCGGGGCCGGGCGGAGGGGGCTCCGGCCAGGAGACGGCGGCTTCGACGCGGGCGCGCAGCTCCTGAGGAGTGCCGCGGCCCAGGACGTGAACGGGCTCGTCGGGCCGGGCGGCCCCGTCGGCGAGCAGGGCGCGGAGGATGCGGCAGCCGAGAAAGCCGGTCGCTCCGGTGAGCAGTACGGCCATCGAGGTGTCCTTCGGGTTTCGAGGGCGTGAACTCCCCGCTGGGGAGAGGTGCTTGGTGACCCGAGAGGGCGGGTGGGGAGGCTACCCCCATCCGGGAGCGCATCGACGTCACTCCGCTGCTGTCACTCGATACGGGCATCGCGTTCGCTTGGTGGGGCGTTCAGCATTTTGAGTGACGATAAGATCAATATCCGAAATGAGAGCTTTTCCGTATTTTCACCGCATGGATCATTTCGCTACGGTGTCCGCTCACCCGAATCACCCGAAGACGCGAGGGCAACCGAAGGCTTCCGCCACCGGACCACGGGGAGGGCGCGCGTATGAGCGCAGACGAGGCACCCGGCGCCGACCGAGCGATCGCCATCGTGGGGGTGGCCTGCCGCCTGCCGGGCGGCATCTGCCGGCTCGACCAGTTGTGGACCGCACTGATGCAGGGCAGGGACCTGGTCGGCCGGGTCCCCCGGGACCGCTTCGACACCGACCGGTTCGTCGACACCGCAACACCCCGGCCGGGCAAGAGCTACACCCACGCCGGCGGCTTCCTGGAGGACATCGCCGGATTCGACGCAGCCTACTTCGGGATCTCGCCGAAGGAAGCGGAACACATGGACCCGCAGCATCGCCTGCTGCTGGAGCTCACCGCTGAAGCCGTCGACGACGCGGCGGTCGACCCCTCGTCGCTCACCGGGTCCGACACCGCCGTCTACGTCGGCATCTCCGACACCTCTTACGGCGCCCTGCAGATGTCCATGCTGCGCTCCGTCAACGCCTACACCATGTCGGGCGCCGCGGCATCCATCGCCGCCAACCGCATCTCCCACGCCTTCGACCTGCACGGCCCCAGCATGTCCATCGACACGGCCTGCTCCTCGTCGCTCGTCGCCTTGGACCGCGCCTGCCGCACCCTCCGGGAGGGCACCAGCCGCACGGCCGTGTGCGGCGGCGCCAACGTCCTGCTCAGCCCCTACCACTACGTCGGGTTCTCGCAGGCGTCGATGCTCTCGCCACGAGGCAGGTGCGCCTCGTTCTCCGCCCGGGCCGACGGGTTCGTACGAGCGGAGGGCGGCGCGGTCGTGCTCCTCAAACGCCTGCGGGACGCCCTCGCCGACGGCGACCGCGTCCGCGCGGTCATCCTCGGCAGCGGGGTCAACAGCGACGGACGGACCATGGGGCTGGCCTTGCCCAACCCGCAGGCGCAGGAGGACCTGCTGCGCCGGCTCTACGCGGAAGCCGGAGTACGGCCGGACGAGCTCGTGTACTTCGAGGCCCACGGCACCGGCACCCCGGTCGGGGACCCGCTGGAGGCCATGGCCATCGGCCGGGCGCTGGGCATGCGCCGGGTCTCGGGCGAACTTCCCATCGGGTCGGTCAAGTCCACCCTCGGGCACCTCGAACCCGCCTCGGGCATGGCGGGATTGTGCAAGGCCCTGCTCGTCCTCGAACACCGCACGGCACCGGCGTCCCTGCACGCCGATCCGCCGCACCCGGACATCGACTTCACCGGTCTGGGCCTGACGCTGACCACTGAGCACCGCGCCCTGCCGGGCGTCGAGCGCCCCGTCGTGGGCGTCAGCTCGTACGGGTTCGGCGGCACCAACGCCCATGCGATCCTGGCCCCCGCACCACCGCTTCGGGATGCGGACCACTGCCCACCACCGCCGGAGGGGCTGCCCGTGCTGGTGTCGGCGCGCACCGGCGAGGCGCTGAAGCAGGCGGCGGCGAGCATCGCGGAGCGGCTGTCCCATGCCGCCGACGAGGAGCTCTACGACATCGCCTTCACCTCCTGCCTGCGCCGGGGCAAGCACGGCCACCGCGCCGTCGTTCTGGCCCGTACCCCGGCCGAAGCCGCCCACCGGTTCGCCGCACTCGCCGGAGACAGCGGAGATGCCGCGACCACGGTCGCCACCACACCCGAAGAACACCCGCTGCCGTTGCCGCCCGCAGCCGGCGCGCAGGCCGAAGCAGTTACGAGCGGCCGCGTCGCCTTCGTCTTCACCGGCAACGGCTCCCAGTGGGCGGGCATGGGCGCGGACCTCCTCGCCCGGGACGAGGTCTTCCGCTCCACGATGGCCTCGGTGGACGCCGAACTGACCGCTCACCTGGGCTGGTCCGTGACCGAGGCGATGGCCGCCCCGCCCGGTCAGTGGCGGCTGTCGGCCACCGAGATCGCACAACCGCTGCTGTTCGCCCTGCAGCTCGGTGTGGTGGCCGTCCTGCGGGCGCGAGGCATCGAACCGGCATCCGTACTCGGCCACAGCGTCGGCGAGGTGGCCGCAGCCCACACCGCCGGCGCACTGACCCTGCCCCAGGCGGCACAGGTGATCGCCGAGCGCAGCGCGGCACAGGCGGCCACGGCCGGTTCCGGGCGGATGGCCGCGGTCGGCCTGTCCCCCCGGCAGGCCACGGACGCGCTGTCCCCCTACGACGGCCGGCTGGAGATCGCCGGGCTCAACAGCCCCCACGACGTCACGGTCTCGGGTGACGCCACGGCCCTGGCCGCCCTCGGCGAGGACCTGCAACGGCGCGACGTGTTCTTCCGCGACCTCGGCCTCGACTACGCCTTCCACAGCCGGTCCATGGACGGCCAGGAGGAACGCCTCACCGCCCACCTGGCCGGCCTCGCTCCCTCCCCGCTGACCGTCCCCCTGTACTCCACCGTCACCGGAGCACGGGCGAGCGGTACGGACCTGGGCGCGCAGTACTGGTGGCACAACGTACGCCGGCCCGTACGATTCGCCGAGGCGGTCGACCGGGCGATGGAGGACGGCGCGGACGTACTCGTGGAGATCGGCCCCCACCCCGCCCTCGGCACCTACCTGCGGCGCTGCGCCGCCTCCCGCCCGCGGCAGACCGCGGCCGTCCTGGCGACCCTGCGCCGCGACGGCGACGGGCCGGCGGCCCTTTCCGCCACGTCGGCCGCCGTGATCGCCGCAGGCGCCGCCCTTGACCGGGACCGGTACTTCCCGCGCTCCGGCCGGGTCGTGGACCTGCCCGCATACCCCTGGCAGCGCGAACGCCACTGGAACGGCACCCCTCAGTCCTGGGTGCACTCGAGCGGCAGCGGCACGATCGAACACCCCTTGCTCGGCGAACGGATGCCCGCGCCGCTACCGGTCTGGGAAGGAGCCGTCGAACCCGTCCTGCTGCCGTGGCTGCCCGACCACCGGGTCGCCGGTTCGGTCCTCATGCCCGCCACCGGCTTCGCGGAGACGGCCCTGGCCGCCGGCCGGGCCGTGCTGGGCGGGCCGGTGGAGGCCGAACACCTCGACATCGTCAACGCGCTGGTCGTGCCCTGGCCGGACGCCGCCCGCGTACACACCCAGGTGTCCCTCAGCCCGGACGACGGCGCGGTGACCATCACCAGCACCGACGGCGCCGGCGCAGCACCCCGCCTGCACGCCCGGGCGCAGGTACGGACCCTGCTGCGGAACCGGCCCGCACCCCTCGACGTCGGAGCCCTGCGCGCACGGTGCCCGCATCCGCTGGAGGCCGAGGAGCACTACGCCGCGTGTGCGGCGGCAGGCCTGACGTACGGGCCCGGGTTCCGTGTCCTGCGCCGCCTTGGTGTCGGCGACGGGGAGGTCCTCGCCGCCTACCACCACGACGCCCCGGGCGAGCCGTACACCGCACACCCGGCGGTGCTCGACGGCGCCCTGCAGGCCGGGGCGCCCCTGCTGGCCCGTTACGTGTCGGACGGCCACGCCTACCTGCCCGCTGCGATCGCCGCGGTACGCGTGTGGAGCGCGCCGGCCGCCTCAGGGCTCGTGTGGGTTCGGGAACGCAGCCACGTCGGCAACGAAGTGTGCTGGGACATCGTCCTCATGGACGAGGACGGGACGGTCACGGCGCAGCTCGACGGCTGCCGCCTGCGGCGCCTCGCAGCCCCCCACCGCCTCCCCGTGACCACGCACCACACCGTGCTGCGCGCCGCGCCGCACCCCGAGACGCCCTGCGCGCCGAGCCCCCTCCCCTCCCCGCGGCGCATTGAGGAGGCAGCGCGCCACCGGATCGCCGAGGCCGTCGCGGGCTGGCGGGAGGTGGGCGACTACGCCCTCGACTTCAAGAAGGCGACGGCGGTGTGCCTCGCGACCGTCATCGCCGGCATGCTGCCCGATCCGAACGAGCCCTTCGGCGCCGAAGACCTCGTCGACAACGGAGTGCAGGAACGCCACCGCCGCATGCTTGCCCTTGTTCTTCCCCTGCTGCGAGATCACGGCCTGGTGGCGGCCGCGGGCGAGGAGCGCTGGCGGCTGTCCACGCCACTGCCGGACGTCGGCGCCTTCCACGAGCGCTGCCTGACGAAGTGGCCCGCCTACATCACCGAGGCGTCCCTGGCCATCTATCAGCTGGAGCACATCGCCGACGTGCTGCGCGGCACCGAGGACGCCATGGAAATCCTGGTCCGGGACCCGGTCGCCAGAGCCCTGGAGCAGCTCTACGACATCGCTCCCGTCAGTCGCATCCACCGACCCGCGCAGGCGCTCCTGCGCGAGATCGCCCACCGCTGGCCCCGCGACCGCCCCCTGCGCGTCCTGGAGGTCGGCGCCGGCACCGGCGGGGCCACCGCCGCCCTCCTGCCGCTGCTGCCACCGGACCGCACGCGCTACTGCTTCAGCGACATCTCGCCCTTCTTCTTCTCCCGCGCCCAGAAGCGCTTCGAAGCGTACGACTTCGTCCACTACGAGACCTTCGACCTGGACAGGGACGCCACCGGCCAGGGCTTTCCCGCAGGCGGCTTCGACCTGGTGGTGGCGGCCAACTCCCTGCACACGGCGAAGGACCTGGACGCTGCCCTGCGCAACCTCGCCACGCTGCTGGCGCCCGGAGGGATGCTGCTGGCGACCGAGTCCCACGACCCCGAGCTCCTGATGCCGTTCTTCGGAGCCCTGGACAGTTTCTACGGCAACACCGACACCTCTCTGCGCCCGCATTGTGTGCTCCTGCCGCGCGACGCGTGGCCGGCCCTGCTGGCCCGGTGCGGATTCACCGAGGTCGTGCAGACCGGTGACGACAGGCCGCCGGGCCGTGACGAGTTCTCCGTCATCCTCGCCGCCGTCGCCGGCGACTCGCCCGCGCAAGAGCCGCCGCTGCCGGCAGCGCGGGCGGACACCGCGTACGTCGTCGTCGGCGAAACCCCGGACGAGGAACCCCTGGTGCACGCCGTGGCGGAGGTACTGAACGGCCATGGCAGCGGCCCCGTTCGCACGGTTTCCGACGGCACCGGCCCGGCCGACCGGGACTGGGAGGCGCTCCTTGCCTTCGAGGACGCCTCCACCGGGCCCGACCGCCCGTGCCTGACGGTCTCCGTCGTGCTCGTTCTCGGCCACGCCCCGCAGAGTGACCCCGCAGAGCTGGTGGCCAGGGGCACCCGGCGCGCACAGACGCTGCGTTCGCTCGCGGAGGCCCGCCGGCGCCTTGCGCACGGCCTGCGCACCGAGCTGTGGCTGGTGACGGGACCCACCGGGGCCGTCCCCTCACCCGGTGAGATCACCGACGTGGCCGACTCCATCCCCTGGGGAGTGGCGCGCTGCCTCTTCAACGAGGAGCCGGACCTGGACTCCCGGCGCATCAGCCTGCCCCGGCCCGAGCGCTCCGAGGACGTTGCGGCCGCTGCGCGGCGCCTGGTGCGCGAACTCCTGGAGCCCACCGACGAGGACGAGATCGTCCTGACGGCCCGGGGCAGGTTCGTCCCCCGCCAGAGGGAGCGGCCCGCTGCCCGTCCGGCCGGCGGCACCGAGTCCTTCGCCCTGCGCCTGCGCAACCCCGGCCTGGCCTACCGGCTCGCCTGGGAAGAGACCGGGAAACCCGAACCGGGCCCCGGAGAAGTGACCGTCGAGGTGCGGGCCGCCGCGCTGAACTACCGCGACATCATGCAGGTCGTCGGGTTGCTGCCCGCCGAGCACACCGATGCCCGCGGCCACGCGGGCCTGGGGTTCGAATGCGCCGGTGTCGTCACCGCCTGCGGCCCCGAAGTGAGCGGACTCCGTCCCGGCGACCGCGTGGTCGGGCTGGCGCCCGACTCCCTGTCCTCCCACACGGTCAGCGACGCCCGGAGCTTCCGGCCCATCCCGGACCACATGACCTTCACCGAGGCGGCCACCATGCCCGTCGCCTTCGCCACGGTCCACTACGGGCTGGCGACGCTCGCCCGTCTCCGACCGGGCGAGACGGTGCTGGTGCACGGTGCGGCCGGCGGGGTCGGTCTCGCAGCACTCCAGTACGCCAAGGCCCGCGGGGCCCGGGTGATCGCCACGGCGGGGACCGACTTCAAGCGCACGTTCCTGCGCCGCCTGGGCGTCGAGCACGTCCTCGACTCCCGCACCCTCGATTTCGCCCACCGGATCGAGGAGATCACGGGCGGCAAGGGCGTGGACGTCGTCCTCAACTCCCTCGCGGGCGAGGCGATCGCCCGCAGCCTGGAACTCCTGCGCCCCGGAGGGCGCTTCGTCGAACTCGGCAAGCGCGACATCCACGAGAACAAACCCCTGCGTCTGCACCCCTTCTCCAACAACATCGCGTTCTTCGGCGTGGACCTCACGAAAATCATGGACGCCCCCCGGCAGATCGACGAGCTGATTTCCGAGGTCAACGGCTACCTCCTCGACAGCACCTTCCACCCCCTCCCGCACAGCGTCTACCCGGCCGCCCGCGTCGAGGAGGCCTTCCGGCTGCTCCAGCACTCCCGTCACATCGGGAAGGTCGTCGTCACCTTCGACCCGCTGGACGCGCCCCCGCTCGTCGAGCCGCGTCCGCGCCCCTTCCGGCTGAACCCGGACGGCACCTACCTCGTCACCGGGGGAACGACCGGCTTCGGCGCCGCCACCGCCGAGTGGCTCGCCGAGCTCGGCGCCCGTCACCTGGCACTGGTCAGCCGGCGCGGCGCGCAAGCCCCCGAAGCCGCAGGCGTCCTCACCCGCCTCGCCGGTCGCGGCGTCGTCGCCACCGCGTACGCGGCCGACGCCACGGACCCCGAGGCCATGCGCGCCGTCGTGCGGGACATCGACCTCGGCGGGCATCCGCTGCGCGGCGCGGTGCACTGCGCCATGCACCTCGACGACGACCTCCTCACCGAACTGGACCCCGAACGCTTCGCCGCCGTCCTGGCCCCGAAGGCGGGCGGAGCCGCAGTCCTGGACCTGCTCATGCAGGACCGGGAGTGCGATCTGTTCCTGCTGTACTCCTCCCTGAGCGCCACGTACGGGGGAGTCCGGCAGACACCGTACGTCGCGGGCAACCTCTACCTCGAAGCCCTGGCACGCCGTCGTCACCAGGAAGGAGCCCCCGCGACCGCCATCGCCTGGGGATCCATCAGCGAAACCGGCTACGTCGTGCGCCACGGTCTGGAGGACTCGCTCCGGACGCTGGGAGCCGAACCGATCAGCCCGGCCGAGGCGTGCACCGCCGGCCGCGAGCTGCTCGCCGATCACGCCGACGTCGCTCTCGTCGCGCGCATCGACTTCGCACGGGCCGCGTCCTTGCTGGCGCTGTTCGGCCGGGCCCGCCTGCAGGACCTGGCCCCGCCCAGGGCCACGAACGGCGGCCTCAGCGTGGAGGAGCTGCTCCGCACCGTGGGCCGGATGCCCGCGGAAGAGGCACTGGCCTTCGTCGCCGACAACCTGGCCAAGCTGATCGCAGAGGTCCTGCACATGGATCCCGGGCAGCTCGACCACCACCGCCGGCTCGACGAGTACGGCATGGACTCCCTGATGGGGGCTGAGCTCCTGCTCTCGCTGCGCCGGCGCTTCGGCGTCGACATCCCCCCGATGGAACTGCTGCGCAGCAACGGCACCATCGCGGACCTCGCGCAACTCGTCCACCTGCGCCTGGGCCTGGGCCTGGACGGACAGGGCCGGGAAAGCGCTGCTCCCACACCGCTTCCGGCGCCGCGGGTAACCTCGCAAGCTCCTGCGCAATGACGACGGAACGACGACGGAACGACAACGGAACGACGATGGAACAACGTCCGAACGACGACGGAACCACAGGCCGAAGCCACCCCGTCCGACGAGCCGGATCAGGAGGATGAGGAGGACTCGTGCTCGAGCCGCACCGCAGGGAAGTGCTGGGACTGGCGGCCAAGGGGGCGCTCGCCGGCGTCACCGCCGCCGTCCTCGGCCGCCCGGGCAGCCGGGCGTTCGCCGCGGCGGCATCGCGTACGCACTTCCGCGCCCTGGTGATCGGATCGGGCTTCGGCGGCTCGGTCACGGCGCTGCGCCTGGGACGGGCCGGAGTGGACACCCTGGTCCTGGAACGGGGCCGGGAGTGGCCGACGCTCCCGGCCCGCCCCCTGTTCGGCTCGTCCACCCGGATCACCGACACGATGTTCTGGTTCCGGCACCTGACCCGATGGCCCACCATGCTCCCGGTGCCGATCAGGCCGGGGCCCGGCGTCGTGGAAGTCTCCCAGGAACGCCACCTGGACATCGCGTGCGGAGCGGCCGTCGGTGGCGGCTCGGTCGTCTACACCGGAGTGACCGTCGCCCCGCCCCGGCGGTACTTCGAGAGGCTCTACCCGCCGGGCCTTCCCTACGACGAGCTCGCCCGGACGTGGTACCCCGCCGTACGCGCCATGCTGGGTGCCGCACCGATGCCGAGGGACGTCTACGACTCCGCGCCCTTCACCCACTCCCGGCTGTGGGACCGGCAGCTGGCCAACGCCCGGATGAGGACCCGTCCCGTCGACTCGACATTCGACTGGGAAGTCATCCGGCGGGAACTCGCCCACACCATCCAGCCCTCGGCGACCATCGGCGAGTCGGACTTCGGCTGCGGCAACGGGGCGAAGAGGGACCTCACCCGCACCTACCTCCCCGCTGCCCTGGCGACCGGACGCGTGCAACTGCGCGCCCTGCACGAGGTGCGGTCCGTCGGCCGCCGACGCGACGGCACGTACTCCGCCGTCGTCCGGAGGCTGGACGAGCACGGTGCGGACCTGGGCACCACCGAGTACACCTGCGACATGCTCTTCCTTGCCGCCGGCACCCTCAACACCAACCGGCTCCTGGTGGCCGCCCGCGAGGAAGGCCGCCTGCCGGACCTGCCGGACACCGTCGGAACCGGATTCGGGGACAACGGGGACCAGGCGAACCTGCGCTCCCAGCCCCTGGAGCCCATCGGCCCCGTCCAGGGCGCTCCCTGCGCGTCCACCGCCTTCCTCCCCACCGGCTTCGGCCTGCCGCTGCGCGTCGAGAACTGGGTCCTGTCCGGCTCCGCCTCCCTGCCGGCGACCGCCACGTTCGCCCTGACGGTGGACACCGACCACCGGGGGACCTTCCGGTACGACCCGGCGAGCCGCCGGGTGGTGCTGGCGGACTGGACGAGAGAGAAGTCGGCAGCCGCGGCCCGGGCCACGCTCGCCTTCAGCACCCGGGTCATCGAGGCCAACCCGGGGAGCCTGCCGGTGACGGTCAACAATCTGTACCCCTTCACCGGCCACCCCGTGGGCGGTTGCGTCATCGGCCGTTCCACGGATCTCTACGGCCGCGTCAAGGGCTGCAAGGGTTTGTACGTGATGGACGGATCGCTGCTGCCGGGAAACGTCGGGGGCGCCAACCCTTCCTTGACCATTGCCGCCATCGCGGAACGGGCCGTCGCGGGAATCATCGCGGCAGGGGGGTGAAGCCGGGCACCGACACACCGACACCCCGAGCAGCGTGTCAGCGGTAGAGCACGAAGTCCGCGAAGCGCCAGGGCTGGAGTCCGGGCTCGGTCAGGGTCGCCACCCCCGCGTACACGCCCGGCCGTACCTCGCGCAGCCAGTCGGTGACCAGCCCGCCCGTGTCCTGCGGATGGACGACGCGGATGGCCTCGCGACCGTCATCCGGATAGGCGGCATAGCCGACCTCGCCCCGGATCACCTGCAGACCGGGACCGACGTTCTGGTACAGGTGCCCCCCGCGCCCGTCGGTGCGGAAGACCTTGCCGTGCCACACCGCACCGGCCAGTAGCCCGAACGCCGGGTCGGCGGCCGGCAGCCCGCACGCGCTGCACCGCAGCACCTGCCCGCGCATGGGCCCGTAGGGCATCCGCCCCGCAGAAGCCCGGGCGAAGAGCGCGTCGAAGGAGACCCGGCCACACCGCTTGAGCTCCTCGGCGGCCTGCTCGCCACCGCTACGCACCTCACATGTTTCCACCGCGGCCACGTCCGCGGACACCGCGCCGTGGGAGGGCGCGCAGGGAAGGGACAGCGCGAGGGCGGCCCCGGCCCCGAGGGCGAGCGTGAGAGCGCGGGAGTACCGGAGCCGCGGGGCCGGAGGGACGATAGATGCGATGTTCATACCCGGAACAACGGCTGCACGGACGGGACGACACGGGAACCTGCGCCTTCTCTCCGCGAGGCTGCCGGGCCTTCCCGCGCGCGGCCCAGGCGGGGGCCGCCACTCCAACGGACGACAGCCGTATCAAGGGCGCCGACAGTCCGGTGTGGGCTGTGCGGGTGTGGTCGTTGGGCTGACTGGCACTCAGTTTGTTGTACCGGTGCCAGGTTCGGGCATGGCTGGCTGTGTTCCCAGTGGCGGATGAAACGTATGCAGGCTGCCGGCACGTGGATGGTATGCGCCCGGGTCGATGGGTGTGGGTGAGGCGTGCTGTTGTGTTGCGTTGTGGTGTGGAGGTGTGTGGTGCCGGGACTATGCGGTAATGGCGTCAGGCTGTGGTCTCGCTGGACGGCTCTGACAGTTGCTCTGCTCGTGATGGTGACGTCGCTGCTGGTACCGGCGGAGGCCGCCGGTGGGCCGGGGCCGGTGGTGCGGCAGTCCGCCCCCGCGCGTGGACTGCCCGTGCGGGGTGGGCCTGTAAGGGGGTTCAGGCACCCGGGGGTGGTGGTGAGCAAGGCCCAGCTTGATCGCTTGCGTAAGCGGGTCAGGTCCGGCGGGCAGTGGCGGTCGTCGTTCGCGGTGATGCGTCGCAGCCGTTACGCCTCGCTCGGCTATTACGCCAGGCCCGTGGAGGTGGTGGAGTGCCCGCCGGGCGACCGGCCGGGCTACGGCTGCGTCGAGGAGCGCCAGGACGCGATCGCCGCCTACACCCACGCGCTGCTGTGGTACGTCACCCGTAACCGTGCCCACGCCCGGAAGGCCGCAGAGATCATGGACGCCTGGTCCGGTGTGATCAGGGACCACACCGAGGGCAACGCGGGACTGCAAACGGCGTGGGCGGGCAGTTCCTGGGCGCGGGCCGCGGAGATCATGCGCCATACCCGCAGCGGCTGGCCGCACAGCCGCGTGCGGCGGTTCGCCGGCATGCTGCGCACGGTCTACCTCCCTGAGGTGACCGCCCCCGTCCCGGACTACAACGGCAACTGGGACCTGGTCATGACCGATGCCGCGATCGGCATCTCGGTCTTCCTCGACGACCGGCGCGGTTTCAACCGGGCAGTGCGCAGGTTCCGTGCCCGTGTCCCGGCCTACTTCTACCTCCGGTCCGACGGCCCTGTGCCCAAGCGCCCGCCGGGCAGCCACATCACCACCCCCGCGCGGGTCAGGGAGTACTGGTTCGGTCAGCGGAGGTTCGTCAGTGGCCTGGGCCAGGAGACCTGCCGGAACTTCACCCATATCGGCTACTCCCTCGCGGCCACCGCCCATATCGCGGAGACGGCCTGGCACCAGGGCCTCGACCTCTACGGCGAGGTCGGCAACCGGATGCGGGCAGCGCTCACCCTGCATGCCCGCTACCAGCTGGGTGCCCGTGTGCCGCACTGGCTGTGCGGCGGCCACGTGGACCCCTGGATGGGGCCGGACACCGCGGTGGCTCTCAACCACTTCGGTACCCGGCGGCACATCGCGATGCCCCAGGCCCAGCGGGCCGCCCAGCGGCTGCGGCGAGTGGGTACGGACGACCTGTTCGTCGCCTGGGAGGCCCTGACCCACACGAAGAACCGCTGAACCTGCCGCCGACGCCGACGCCGACACCGACCGGAGTGGCCACGGCCGAGTGTCAGAAGGCCGAGTGAGTGAACCAGTGGGCGATCAGATCCTGGTCGCCGAGCAGCTGGAAGGTGTCGCTGTTGCGGTCCAGGCGGCCGTAGAGGAGCAGGAGCAGGTTCGCGGCCGTGCCCCGGACCGTGGCGCCCGCCGTGCGGGACCGCTCGTCGCCGGTCACTGGCCCGAAGCCGTCGGGGCGCAGGTGGATCAGCCAGTCGTCGTCGCCGTCCGTGCAGTCGAAGCGGACGGTCCGGTGAGGGCCGCGCAGTTCGGCGGTCCCGGGCGCGAAGAAGGAGGCGAACGGCAGGTTGGTGAGGAACTCGTCGATGCCGTCCACCGCCAGGGCGCGGTCGATGTGCGGCGAGATCCCGAGGGCGAGCTCGGCATCCGCCCGGTGCACCAGCGTCTCGAAGAGCATGCGGCGGACCCAGAAACGGGCGTGCTGGTCGAGTCCCCAGGCCCACATGGGCGCGTCCGGGTCGGTGGCGGCGATCACCCGGGCGGCCTCCGCGGCACCCGCGGCCAGCCAGTCCGGATACTCGTCGGGCTGCTCGGGCAGGTGCAGGTCCACCTCGCGGCTGGTCGGCGGATGCTGGATGCGCCGGCTCAGCAGGACGCCGAACCAGCGGTGCACGCTGCCGGTGTGGCGCGTCAGGTCGGCCAGGGTCCAGCCGGGGCAGGACGGTACCGGGGTGGCGGGGTCGGCGCCCTTCACCGTGGCGACGAAGCCGGCGGTCTCGGCAGCGACAGCCGTGGCGTGCTGGGCTGGGTTCATGTGAGGTGCCCTTCTGGAGTTGGTGCTCGGGTGCTCGGGTGCTCGGGTGCTCGGGTGCTCGGGTGCCCGGTTGCTCCGGGCATCCGGATACCCGGAGCCCGGTGACTGGGGGCCGGCCGGTCAGGCCAGTGGCTTGTCGAGTACGGCCTTGGTGTGGCTGAAGGTCTCGATGGAGTACTCGCCGTGGTAGCGGCCCATGCCGCTCTCGCCCACACCGCCGAACGGCAGGTCGGGGACGGCCAGGTGGGAGACGGGCAGGCCGAAGGCCAGGGCGCCGGAGGAGGTCTCGTCGGCCAGCCGCTGCTTGGTCCGCGGCGAGTCGGTGAAGGCGTACAAGGCGAGCGGCTTGTCACGCTCGTTGATGAAGGCGATCGCGGCGTCCAGGTCGGGCACGCCGATCACCGGCAGGATGGGCCCGAAGATCTCTTCCTGCATGACCGGTGCCTGCGGAGAGACGTCCGCGAGCACGGTGGGGGCGAGGTAGCGGTTCGCCCGGTCGTGCACCCCGCCGGTGACCACGCGGCCCTCGCCCAGCAGCCCGGTCAGCCGGTCGAAGTGCCGTTCGTTGACGATCCGTCCGTACTCCTCGTCGGCCGACGGGTCCTGACCGTACTGCGCGCGGACGGCTGCGGCCAGGTGTTCTTCGAGCGCGGTGGCGGTGTCGCCTACGGCGAGTACGTAGTCGGGTGCCACGCACGTCTGACCGGCGTTGAGGAACTTGCCGCGGACGATCCGTCGGGCCGTGGCCTCCAGGTCGACGCCGGGCTCGACCACCACGGGGCTCTTGCCGCCCAGCTCCAGGGTCACGGGAGTCAGGTTCCGGGCGGCCGCGGCCATCACGATGCGTCCGACCGTGCCGTTGCCGGTGTAGAAGATGTGGTCGAAACGCTCCTCCAGCAGCGCGGTGGTCTCCGCGACGGCCCCTTCGACGACTGCCACGGCCTGCGGGTCGAGATAGCGCGGCAGCAGCCGGGCGAGGGCTGCCGACGTCGCCGGCGCCAGCTCGCTGGGCTTGACCACGACCGCATTGCCCGCGGCCAGCGCCCCCACCAGCGGGGTCAGTGCGAGTTGCAGCGGATAGTTCCACGGCGCGATGACCAGCACCACACCGAGCGGGTCACGGACCACGCGTGCTTCGGCCGGCCGAAAGGCCTCGGGAACGGGGGCCGGCCGGGGAGCCAGCCACTCCGCCAGGTGCGTGACGGTGTGGTCCAGCTCGTTCAGGGTGAAGCCGATCTCGGTGCGATAGGCCTCTTGCGGGCCCTTGCCCAGGTCGGCACGGAGGGCCGCCAGGAGGACGCCGGACTGTTCGGTGAGCAGCGTGCGCAGTGCCTGCAACTGGCCGAGCCGCCAGGTCAGGGGCTTCGTGTGACCGGTGGCGAATCCGGCCCGCAGCCGGGCCACCGTGCCGGCCGGATCGGCGGCGGGCACGGCATCCGGCACGGCATCCGGCTCGCCATCCCGTCCGGCATCCGGTTCGGCATCCGGCGCGGAGTCCCGACCGGCGAACCCGCCGGTGGCCGCGGCGGCGACCAGGGCGTGGGCCAGCTCTGCCGAGGAGGCCGGGTTCTGGCCCGTGCAGAGGTTGCGGTCGACGACGATGTGCGGGGTGAACGGCTCCGCGGCGACGAACTCGGCGCCGAGCTCCTTCAGGCGGTCCTCGAGCAGCCAGCAGGCCCGGTCGGCGAAGCCGGCCGCGGCTTCCTCGGCGTTGCTGAACGCGGTCATCCGGTACCCGGCGAACGGCCGGCTGCCGTCGTCGCGGCGGGCGGCGAGCAGCGCGGCGGGCGCATGGCAGAGCAGGGCGAGCGGCTTGCCCGAGTCGAGCGTGCGGGTGAGGATCCGGCCGGAGGCGGAGTCGCGGGCAAGGTCCTCCATCGGGCCGTGGCCGCCGGGGTAGAAGACCAGGTCGTAGTCGTCCGGGTCGATCTCCTCCAGCGCCGCCGGGGCGCCGAGCTCGGCCCTGATGGCGTCGAGGTAGGCGGCGAGGCGGCCGGCCCGCTCCTGGCCGCCGTTGGCGTCGGCGCTCAGGCTGACCGGGTCGACCGGGGCGGCGATGCCGCCGGGTGTCGCGAGGGTGATCCGGTAGCCCGCCTCACGGAAGATCCGGTGGGGCTCGGCGAGCTCTTCCGCCCAGAATCCGGTCGGGTGCAGGGTGCCGTCGGCCAGCGTCCAGTGGGCGGTGCCGGTGACGACGAGGAGTGCGGAAGGCATGACGGCTCCAGAGGGCGAGCAGTAGAATTTAAGGGCATAGATGATTCATGCACTCAAGTAATGAGGTGAAGGTAAATCTCAATGGTTGACGTTGTCAACTGAATCCTGTCGCCGCCCGCGCCGGCAGGCCCCGGGGCGGGGTGGCGCGGGTCAGTTCAATACGGCGAGAGAGTCAGGCGCAGGAACCGTGGCCGGTAGATGCCGGCACGGTGGATGACGTCGGCCGGGGCGAGACTGTTGACGTTGTACGAGAGCACGATGTCACGGCGACCGCGTTCGAGTTCCGGATGCTCGTGGGGGTTGTAGGCGATGACGTTCGCGTTGTGGTACGTGCCCTTCGGCCCGGCTTCCGGTGCCGTGTACACCGTCCGGGGCTTGGTGAAAGGGCCTCCGGGGGAGCGGGACCAGGCGATCTGCGTCTCGGCACTGAACGGCACGTCCGCTCGCTGGGTCACCAGCGCGTACCAGGATCCGTGCCGCACCACGCTGAGCTCGTCCGAGGTGAACAGCGGGCCTCCGGGACCGGCCAGCCGGCCGGCGTCCGCCTCACGCCCGGACCAGACACCGCGAGTCGTCCAGTACTGCCAGGGACGTCGCAGATCGTGGCCGGCGACCCGGGCGAGGCGCACGTGGCTGCGGCCTTCGGGAGTGCGCTCGGTTCCGTAGATGTACGTGTACCGGCCCTGCGGTTCCAGCCAGGCGCCCCACGCGGTGCGGGTGGAGGACGGCAGCGGGGTGACGGAGTCCGGTCGGCTGTAGGCACCGGCGCGGAACCTGGCCAGCGCGTTGCCTCGCCAGGCGATGTCCAGGGGGCCGCTTCCGGTTCGCGTGTAGCGGGCGTAGACGACGCTCACGCCGTGACCGTCGGGGATGCCCGCGCGTGCCCAGTACCAGGACGCGTGGTCCGAGCCGGTCATCGGGGACGTGGGCTGCCCGGCCCGGTCCCGGCCGGTCACGGTGCGCGGGCCACGCCCGCTCCACAACACGAAGCTGTTGTTCAGGAACGGGGTCGTTCCTCCGTCCCCGACGGTGGGGGGGCGCGACCCGTCGGGCTTTACCGTGCCGAGGAACGTGTCGGAGAACACCCACAGTTCACCGGCCGGCGTCGGTACGGAGTAGGTGCTGTCCCCGCCGGTCCAGTGGTGCGGTGACGGGTCGTGGTCGGCGTACGCCCCGAAGGCCGTGTTGAGGGAGACTGCGGGACGTGCGTCCACCACACGTGGTGGTGCGGCGGCGGAAACGTGTTCCGGGGGCAGCAAGGCGCAGAGCACGGAGAGCGCGGCGGCCGCGGCGTATTTTCTCAAGGCGAGGGTCCACATGATGCAGGGTCCAACGAGCCGCCGGCACCGGAGTATCCCTGACGGCGGGGCGCCGGCTGCTCGTCGGGCGGCCTTGCGGCAGATCGCACCCCGCGGGCGACGGGAGGCCGGGGCGTGCCCGGGACCTCCGGCCCGGGCTTGCCCTGCCTGCCTCTTCGGCGACCGCGGCCCGGCCATGACCTCCGCTGCCTTGCGCTGCGCAACGGGCGGCCGGATAAGCCAACCGCAATACGAAACGGCCTCACGGTATTCGTCTGGGTGAGGGGGGCCGAGCAGGCAAGACGCCGGAGATCACGTCCGACGGATATCTCCGCCGGGGCGGAGGCGTGCCTGCCCGATGCTGCTGCAGTCCCTCAACCTCAGTGATCAACTCGGTAGTTGACGCCAAATGCGGTTGGATGCAGGCCGGATGTCCGTGAGTAGAGCAGCCGAATTCAGGAAGGAAAGGCCGTCATGATCCTTCTCATGCCGGTGGCATTCCTTGCCGCCATCGCGTTGGTGATGTTCTTCGTGCTCCGGTGCCTCAAAGTGGCTCTGCCGGGGAACGGCCGCTGGGCTGGGTGGCGTCGTGTGGTCGTTGCTGCCGCTTTTGCCTGCGCGGCCACGACTACCGCCTCCTACTCTCTGGGGGCCATCAATCTGATGTCGACCGTGGCCGTGGCGCAGGACGGCGGAGCGGACTCGGCTCCGTTCCCCTACAACCACCCCTGCCGGGTTCAGGTGAAGGGGGCGGTGGGGTATGACGTCCAGTTCCTCACCCTGCGCACCGTGTGCGTGATGGAGGACGGAGAGCGCAAAGCAGTAGACGACGTGCCACAGGGAGTTCGGGTGACCGCAGCGGCATCGGTGGCCTGCACTGCGGTGTTGGCGGGGATCGCGTTGGCCGCGCGGCCCCAGGTGCGAGCTTCTGCGAGCGGGCGCCGCTAGAGCTTTGAGGCCGGAACGCGTTCCAAGCTTGCCACTTGCCTGTCCTATGTCCTATGTGGTGAGGCGACATCGGGCCGCGGAGCCTCCGCAAAAACCCGTTGGGGGAACCCGCCGACCGCTGCTACTGTTCCGAAGGCCGTGCGAGAGAACGAGGAGGTGGTACCCGTGAACGCAGTATCGACATGGGTGCTCCCCTCCGGGGTCACGGTCGGGCGATAGGCAGGTCGTCCGGGAGCGCCGTTTCATGAGCACTCCCGAAAGGTACGACCATGCAATTCGCTTCTGAGCAGCGGCTCGACAACGACATCGTCGAGCGCGAATTCACCCTCGGCGAGATCCCCGGCACCCTGTGGACGCCCGGGTCCGCACCTGCACCGCTGATCCTCATGGCCCACAACAACGGCCTGCCCAAGGACGACCCCCGGCTGGTGGCCCGTGCCCGGTACACCGCGGCGTGCGGCTACGCGGTGGCGACCATCGACGCCGCCGGCTGCGGCGACCGGCCCCGTTCCGCCGCCGACGAACAGGCCCGCGCAGACCTCCGCCGGGCGATGCAGGCCGGCGAGCCGGTCGACGACATCCTCGAGTCCTTCATCGGCCCGCTGATCGAAAAGGCCGCCCCCGACTGGCAGACCACCCTGGACGCCCTCCTTGAGCTGCCCGAGGTCAGCGGCCCGGTCGGGTACTCGGGAGGGTGGACCGCACTCGGTATCCGCCTTGCGGTGGCCGAGCCGCGCATCGCGGCCGCCGGTTTCTTCGCGGGGGGTTACGTGCCCCGCGCCCAGCGCGAGGAGGCCCGGCAGGTCACCATTCCGCTGCTGTTCTTGCTGCAGTGGGACGACGAAGGGAACCCCCGGCAACGGGCCTTGGACCTGTTCGACGCATTCGGCAGCAAGGAGAAGACGCTGCACGCCAATCCGGGCGGGCACACCGGTACCCCCTGGTTCGAGCTCGAGGACGGGGTCCGGTTCCTCAGCCGGCACCTGAAGTGAGCC
This sequence comes from Streptomyces sp. URMC 124, assembly GCF_051386455.1. Lineage (NCBI taxonomy): Bacteria > Bacillati > Actinomycetota > Actinomycetes > Kitasatosporales > Streptomycetaceae > Streptomyces > Streptomyces sp. URMC 124. Next base: position 4,781 of record NZ_JBPQTS010000106.1, on the reverse strand, counting down.
CGGGCCGCCCGGCAAGCAGCAGACGGTAGACGGCAGCCAGGATGCCCCTCGACGAGGACAGACCTCAGCACTCCTGGCTGACGGCGGCCGGCAGACCCACAACCGCGCCGACCGCGACGGTACCGGCCATCGGCGGTACCGTCGCGGTCGTTGGCGGGTGCGCGGCCGCCGGCGTGGCCTGTGCTGGGCACACACCGTGAGGCACTCGGCCCGTACCTTCCAGCCGCCGGACAGGCGACCGACTCGACCACCAGCGGGTTGGCGGCCGGCAGCCCGCCGGCAGTAGGTACGCATCGGGGGCGTTCAGCATCCCGCCGGGGCCGTCGTCGGGCTCCGCGGCCTCGGCGGGACGCCTGACCTCAATCTGGTCCCCTGTCCTTCGGGCACCGGCCCAGCGGTGGTGGCGGCGGGTCAACCGGCCAGGGGGTCCCTCATCTCTGACACGGCGGCATCCGCTAACACCTGGGCCATCAAGGGCGGCAATATCACCGACGTCCCAAGCAGGCCACCGCCTACGTGGTCTGCACCGCCGCGTCGCACACCCGGATCAGGGCGCCCGGGTCTCCGTGCCCGGCGCCGGGACCGCGATGGCCTTCGCCGACTGCCCCGCCGGGTGACGGCCCTCCGGCGGCTTCGTCACCGACGAGCCCTTCCCCTCCACCGGCCGGATGGACGTCGACACGAATGGCCGGTGGCGGGCCGACCTGGCCGACAACGATGGCCCCACGCACAGCGCGAGCGCCTTCGTCGTATGTACGACCGTCCCGGTCACGATCCGGCAGACCAGCATCGTGCTTGCGTCCAGCGTCTGGAGGTGGTCACCCGCTCGCCCGCCACCGCTCTCCCTCGCCCAGCGTCTCCACCCAGGCTCATGCGGCGGCGGCATTCGCAAGCCGACACGAACCGGATCGAACCCATCCGGTCCGGCGGGAATGTCCCGGCGTCACCTCGGGTACCCGGGGTGACATGAGCACACGCGTGGTGCGGGAGGGGCTGCTCGCCGGGGCCGCCGGGGTGGCGGTGATGACCCTGGCGGAGAAGGCCGAGCAGCGGTGCGTCGGCCGCCCGGGCTCGGATGCGCCCGGGCGGGTGCTGCTCCGGCTGGCCGGACGGGACGGCACCGCCGCCCACGCGAACCGGATCATGCACTACGGCCAGGGCGTCGCACTGGGCGTGCTGCGCTCCGCGATGGCCGCGCCGGGCTGCGCGGCCCGCTGTCCTCCGTACAGTTCGCCATAGTCCGGCTCACCAACGACCAGCTCCTGGAGAACGCCACCGGTGTCGGCGCACCCCCCCGCCACGTGGCCGCGCGGAGAACCGGCCGTCGACCTGCTGCACAAGGCGGTGTACGCCTCGCCACCGGAGCCGTCGCGGACGCCCTGGCCGCCCGCACGGGCCCGGGTCCCGGTCAGCGCCACGCGGCCCGGCGCCCGGGGCGCCGCCCGCACGTCGGCCCGCCGCCCCGCCCGTCCTGACCTCGCCGGGCGGGCGCGTCCACCTTTCCCGCCGTTGCGAGGGCGACCACCGAACGGGAGGCCCCCGGTGGACGAGAACCCCGCGAGGACACCCCCATGAAGAGGCCACGCCTACGCTTCGACGGCTGGATCGCCGGGGCCGGGACGGCGTCCGGGACCCGCCTCGTGCTCGGGCACTGGCCGCAGTCGCCGTTCGGCCCGTTCAGCGACGTCATGGTCGAGCACACCGACGGGGCACGGCAGCTGCTGGCCCCCACCGAGGAGGTGGCGAATTTCGTGGCCGCGACCTACGTCTTCGACCAGGTGGACATCCAGCCCGTGACGGTGCACGCGGCCGGCGCCCACTGGAGAGTGACCGCCGGCCCGTTGAGCTGGCGCTTCACCACCGGCCCCCGGACCGCACTCGGCCGGCTGCTGCGCTGCGTGCCGTCCGCAGCCGCCACCCACCCGCTGTGGATCCGCTGCGCAGACCTCCCCGCCCGGATAGCGGGCCTGCGCACCTTGGGCGACTCCCCGTCCGGGCGCCGGTCCTTCTACGGTGCCCGCGACCTGCATCCGGTCACGGGCGGGCAGGCACGTTGGCACACCACCGACCTGGGGCCGATCGCGCGGGTCGAACCGGCCGTGCGCTTCGGCCCCGTCTCGGTGCCCCCACAGCCCGCGCTCGTCCGCGTCACCACCATCGTGGAACTGCCGACGGCGTAAAGGGCCGCGCCCGGCTCACTCGCAACGGAACGGCCACCGGGCCAGTGGACAGCGTACGGCGGCATCGTGGCGCAGGAGCCGGACGGGACGGCATGACCGTCACGGCGGACGCCACCCACCCTCGCTCCTCGTGCCGTGCCGTGCCGTGCGGTGCGAGCGGCACGGCTCGCTGCTGGGTCGGCTGGAGAGTGACTCCTGTGACGACGGGCCGCTCGGCACGCGGGCACCCGTTGGACGCCTGCCCCGACAGCAGGACTGCCGAAAGCGTCGGCGTCGGGTGGGCGCCGCGATACCGGGTGTGCCGGGGCCGGGCCTCAGCTTCGCACGGGCAGTGACCGCGTCGAGGTGCTGCTCGGTGCGTGACGTTCGCCAGGCGTGAGGCGCGCATCGCGCGAGGGCGGGCTGCAGGCTCTGACACAGCGTGGCTGGCGGCCCGGTTGCCCGCCGGGGAGCAGCCGTCGGCGGTGTCCGGATGCGTCAATGCTGGGATGGGGGCAGTCTGGGTACGTGTCCGGATTTGCGCGGATAGTGGTACACCCGCCGGCGCCGTCGGGTGGCCGGCGAGTGACGCTCGGGGCGGAGATCCTGGGCGTGGCGTACAGCGTCGTTGACCTTCTGGTGTTCCTGAGGCGTGCGGGCGCGGATCCGGACGCGGTACAGCTGGACGATCCGACACAGATCGAGTGGCTCGGTGGCGGGCCCGGGGTCTGGTCATGACGGCATCCCCCTACTGCAGGCTGCCGAGAGCAAAGCGGATTCAGGGACCGGGCCCCGTGGAGGCAGACGCGGCCCAGGAATCCCAGGAGGCACTTGCCTTCTCGCAGCGTGCCCCACTCGTGTCGTACGACCGGGCACTGTTGCGCGCACCCGAAGCCCAGCGCTCCCAGGAAGTCAGGCGGCGGCGTGCGAGGCGAGCCTCGATGCAGGATGACTCACCAGTAACTTGGAGCAACGACCCAGGCACCGGCACGGGAGGCCGGCGGCAGCCGGGACCGCTTGCCGTACTGCGTCCCGGCCCAGGGTCTGTGAGGTGTACGCCCATCGGCCGAGGGTGTCATGGGGGAGTGGTCGGCATGTCGGCCCCACGCCCCGCTTGGGCACCGAGCACACCGGCCGGACCACCGGGCTCGCCACCGTCCACTGATTGCCCGCCCGGCCGCTCGCGTCGGCCCCGTCGCCCCACCCTGCGACGCGAGATGCCGACCTGCCTGTACCACCGGTACCGACAGTCATGGCCGGATCAGTGTCGAACTCCCGCCCTGCATTGTCTTCGCCTCCGCTGAGTACGTCCTCGGGCTGTACCTGAGCGATCAACCGGCTGCGGACGCCGACTTGCGCCGGACCGGGAAGCCGGCAGTCGAGCACGCGATGATCAGAGAGGCGGACGCGACCCTCGCCGGGGGCGACCAGGCAGCTGCGCGACCGGCACCCCGACCACACCATGCACACCTGCCTCGACCAGGTGACACATGGAACAGGCTCCGCTCCGGGCTGATCACCGTTCATGCTGACAGAACCGCAATCCGCGCCCTGACGCGACGACCGCTACGAAGCGACTTTCACCTCGTGATGACCTACCTCACGGCATTCGAGGACCGAACTGCCCGGTCAGGGAAGTCTGGTGGCCGCGACCTCGTGTCCCAGGCCCCGGCGGATCGCGATCTCTACGGGTGAGTACGTGCCGTCGGTCCGCTCCAGTTCGTACGGCGCGGCCGGCATCAGCGGCGGTTGAGCCATGAAGCGCGGTCGCACCCCGTGGTGCGGTTGTGCCGCGTGCACCAGGAACGGATGGCACAGGAAGACGTCGCCCGGCGAGCCGGTGGCGAGGGCGAGTGGCCGGTGGTCGGAGGCGGCCACCAGTTCAGGTGCCAGGGCCAGTCCGCTCGCCCCCTCTTCCCCGTACTTCTCCAGTACCTTCGGCACATCGAGGTGTGAGCCGACCCGGATGCGGGTCGGGGCGTCATCCTCGCCGACCTCGCTGAACAGGAACAGCATCAGCAACGCGCGGCCCCGGGAGCGCAGATTCGTGAAGTACCAGCTCTCGCCCTCCGGCAAGTAGCTCCCCTCGATGTGCCAGCCCGCGTCGTCCGGCTTCTCCTCGTGCGGGAAGCGCAGGGGGAACGTGCCCAGCGAGTAGCGCGGCTCCCAGCGTCCCGCGCCGACGAGCAGGTCGTACGCACGGTGCAGGGCCGGGGAGTTGGGCGCGGCGGCGAACGGCCCCTGCGCCATGCCGGCTACCCAGTGCACGGGCTGCGTCCAGGTCGCGGGGTCGTCCGGGTCGCAGCCCGTCTCTCGCCAGAGCAACTGCGCGCAGTCCGCGGCCACGCGCGGGGCGACGGCGCCCTCCAGCTTCACGAAGCCGTCGCGGAGGAAGCGGGATACCAAGGTCGTGTCATCCATGCCCCCATCGTGCGGCGGCACCGGTCCCGTTCACCCGACATTCTCCGCACCGCCTTTGTCGGGTGATCGCTGAGGCCCCTTCCTGCCTACTAGGCATTCGATGAGCAGATGTGAGCTTCTGCGGGCTCACCGAGCCGGCCGGAGGCGCGTCAGCCCCCTGTCCGGGAGGCGGCTGGGGGCAGAGGCTGTCTCTTATACACA
>NZ_JBPQTS010000105.1:0-27036 GCF_051386455.1 Streptomyces sp. URMC 124 | reverse complement strand
GCCCCCCGCCCCGCGGAACCCCGCACCGACCACCTGCAGGAACAGCGCGGCCGCCCCGCCCGCTCGGCGTACGGCCTGGGCCGGCTGCTGCTGGGCGTGGTCCTGCTGCTCCTCGTCGGTGCCGGGCTGTACGCGATGGTGTTCATGCCGCGCGCCGAGGAGAGCGCGGGCCGGTCGGGCCGGGCGCCCGCGGACCTCGCGGGCACGGCCGGGGAGCCCAGCGCCGCGCCCCGCGCCCCGGCCGCCGCGGGCAAGCCGGGCGGGAGCAGTTCGTCGGCGTCGCCGGTGACGCCGTCCGCGTCGGCGTCTCCGGAGGCGCGGAGCGCCGGCTCCGGCGGCCCCGCCGAGGGCTTCGCCCTGCGCAAGGACCCCAAGGGGTTCACCGTGGCCGTCGCCGAGGACTGGCAGCGCCAGGGGGAGAACGACCGCGGGCAGGTCGTCTACGCGGGCGGCGGCTACCGGCTGATCGTGGTGCCGGGCCGGGACAAGGTGGCCGAGTTCGGCAGCGATCCGATGGCGTACCAGCAGGAGAAGGAGCCCGAGCTGGCCGCGTACCGCTCCTCGTCGTGGGCCGGGGCCTCCGGCCTGCGCCGCATCGATGTCGGCCGGACGGCGTCGGCGGAGGGCACGTTCAACTGGACGGAAGGCAGCGGCCGCCAGGTCTACGTACGCAACTCGGCCACGATCCTGGGCAGCCGCTACCACCTGCTGCAGGTGATCGGGCCGGCGAACGAGCAGCGCGCGGTGGACCGCTTCTTCGAGCAGGCCGCGGCCGCCTACCGGGCGGACTGACCGGGCTCGCTGCCGCCGGCTCCGAAGCGCTCCCGCAGCTGGTACTTGAGGACCTTGCGCAGGGTGTTGTCGCGGGGGAGCAGGCCGATCAGCTCCAGTTGCTCGGGGATCTTGTGCACGGACAGCCCGGCGCCGGTCAGATGGGCGGCGAGCTCGCCGAGGGTGAGCGGCCCGGTTCCGGGGACCTGCTGGACGACGGCGCACACGCGTTCCCCGCGTACGGGGTCGGGCAGGCCGATCACCGCGGCGTCCTCGACGGCGGGGTGGCGCCGCAGGAGCTGCTCGACCTCCTGGGCGGAGATGTTTTCCCCCTTGCGGATGATGACGTCCTTGGCGCGGCCGGTGAGGACGAGATGGCCGTCGGCGGTGAGGAAGCCGAGGTCGCCGGTGATGAGGAAGCCGTCGGCGTCGAAGGCCTCGGCCGTCTGGGCGGGGTCGAGGTAGCCCCGGCAGACGGCTTCGCCGCGCAGCCGTACGCCGCCTTCGGTGCCGGCCGGCACGGGCTTGCCGTGTGCGTCGGCCACGCGGATCTCCATGCCGGCGGGCGGCCGCCCCTCCGTGCGGGCGAGGTGCTCCGCGGTGTCCTCCGGGTCCCCCATGGTGATCATCGGGGCTTCCGTCATGCCGTAGCCGTGCGCGAGCCGGCACCCCAGCTCGCGGACCACCTCGTCGTAGAGCTCCGGCGGCCTGGGCGCGCCGCCGCCCGCCAGGAGCCGGAGAGTCGGGATGATCTTGCGCCCTGGTTGTTTGCGCTGCTCGGCGAGGAACATCGAGTAGAAGGCGGTCGATCCGCCCGCGACGGTGACGCCGTTGCGACGGTAGGCGTCGAGCGAGCCGGGCAGGGAGAAGTGCTCCACGAGAAGGGCGGGGAAGCCGCGCAGGAGGAGCATCACGGTGTAGTCGGGGCCTGCGACGTGCGCGTAGGGGAAGGCCATGGACCCGACGTCCTGCGGGGTGAGCCGCAGCGCGGCGGCCAGGCAGGCCCCGGCGGTGATGAGCCCGCGGTCGGTGTGCAGGGCGCCCTTGGGGGCCGAGGTGGTGCCGGAGGTCCAGTAGATCCAGCGGACGGCCGTGCCGTCGGCCGGCGGGGGCGGGAGCGCCGCGGGGTCCCCTTCGGGCAGGCTGCCGTGGGCGGTGAGGACGAGGGGCGGCGCGGGGAGCGCGAGGGCGAGCCGGCACGCCATGACGGAGTGGTCGAAGCCCTTCCAGATGCCGGGGACGACGAAGAACCCGGCCTCGGTGGCCCGTAGCGCGTGGCCGACCTCGTGGTCGCGGTAGGAGGGGATCAGGGGCGTCTGGACGGCGCCGATACGGGCGAGCGCGAAGGACAGGACGACGGTCTCGATGCGGGTGGGCAGCTGCCAGGCCACCCGGCTGCCGGGGCGCACCCCCAGTTCGTGCAGACCGGCGCCCGTGCGCTCGGCGCGCGTCCGCAGCTCGCCGAAGGTGATCGTGCGGTCGCCCGCTCCGGGGCCGGTGCCGTCCGGCTCGTCGGCCTGGATGAGGGCCGGTGCGCCGGGGGTCAGCTCCGCGCGGCGGTCGAGCAGTTCCCACAGCGTGCGGGAGGCGGGCAGGTCGTCGGCGGCGCGGGTCATGGGCGAACCCCTCCACGAGAACTGACGCTACGTCAGCACGGTGCGGCGAAGCGTAGGCCGCCACGGCTTGTCGGTCCAGTGGGGCGGGGCTAGCCTCGAAGCTGACTGACCGTCAGATAACGGGAGCGCCTCCGATGGAACTGCCCCGCATCGTCAGCGTCGACGACCACGTCATCGAGCCCGCCCACCTCTTCGAGCGCTGGCTGCCCGCCCGCTACCGCGACCGCGGCCCCCGCCCCCTGACCACCGGCATCGGCCGGCTCGAGTACACCGGCGGCAAGTACGTCATCGCCATGGACCCCGACGGGCCGCCCGCCGACTGGTGGATCTACGAGGACCTCAGCTTCCCCTACAAGCGCAACATCGCCGCCGTCGGCTTCGACCGCGACGAGATGACCCTGGAGGGCATCACCCGCGCCGAGATGCGCCCCGGCTGCTGGGACCCCGCGGAACGCCTCAAGGACATGGACCTCAACCACGTCGAGGCGTCCCTCTGCTTCCCGACCTTCCCCCGCTTCTGCGGCCAGACCTTCGCCGAGGCGCACGACAAGGAGGTGGCCCTCGCCTGCGTACGCGCCTACAACGACTGGATGGTCGAGGAATGGTGCGGCGACAGCGGCGGCAGGCTCATCCCCCTCTGCCTCATCCCGCTGTGGGACGTAGGCCTCGCCGTCGCCGAGATCCACCGCAACGCCGCCCGCGGCGTACGGGCCGTGACCTTCAGCGAGCTTCCCGCCTGCCTCGGCCTGCCCAGCATCCACACCGGCTACTGGGACCCGTTCTTCGCGGCCTGCCAGGAGACCGGCACCGTCGTCAACATGCACATCGGATCCTCCTCGCAGATGCCCGCCGCGTCCCCGGACGCCCCGCCCGCCGTCCAGGCCACCCTGTCCTTCAACAACGCCATGGCCTCGATGGCCGACTTCCTCTTCAGCGGCGTCCTCGTGCGCTACCCCAGCCTCAAACTGGCCTACAGCGAGGGCCAGATGGGGTGGATTCCCTACGCCCTGGAGCGCGCCGACGACGTCTGGGAGGAACACCGCGCCTGGGGCGGCGTGCGCGACATCGTCCCCGAGCCGCCGTCCACGTACTACTACCGCCAGATCTTCTGCTGCTTCTTCCGCGACCGGCACGGCATCGCCTCGCTCGACGCCGTCGGCCGTGACAACGCCACCTTCGAGACCGACTACCCCCACGTCGACTCGACGTTCCCCCACACCCGGCAGGTCGCCCTCGAACACGTGCGGGGCCTGGACGAGGAGACCGTCCGCAAGCTCATGCGCGGCAACGCCATCCGCATGCTCGGCCTGGACCTGGACCCCCTGGGAGGGTGAGGCGCGATGGACCTCACCCTCACCGCGGAAGAGGAGGAGTTCCGCCGGCGGCTGCGCGCCTGGCTCCGGGACACCCTGCCCGGGCTGCCCCCCGAGCCGCCCGCCGACGACTGGCCCGCCCGGCGCGCCTACGACTGCGCCTGGCAGCGCGCCCTTCACGACGCCGGCTACGCGGGCCTGCACTGGCCCCGCGAGGCCGGCGGCCGGGGCGCCACTCCCACCCAGCACTTGATCTTCATCGAGGAGGCCGAGCGCGCCGGAGCCCCTTACGTCGGCGCCAACTTCGTCGGTCTCCTGCACGCGGGCCCGACCATCGCCGCCGAGGGAACCGCCGCCCAGCGCGCACGCTGGCTGCCCCCGATCCTGCGCGGCGAGGAGATCTGGTGCCAGGGCTTCTCGGAGCCCGAAGCCGGTTCCGACCTCGCCTCCCTGCGCACCCGGGCCGTCCGTGACGGCGACTCCTACGTCATCACCGGCAGCAAGATCTGGACCTCCCACGCCGAAGTGGCCGACTGGTGCGAACTCCTCGTCCGAACCGACCCCGCGGCCCCCCGCCACCGCGGCATCTCCTGGATCGCCCTGCCGATGAACGCCCCCGGCGTCACCGTGCGTCCGCTGCGCACCCTCGCCGGGACCACGGAGTTCGCCGAGGTCTTCCTCGACGAGGTGCGCGTGCCGGCCGGCCACCGCGTCGGCCCCGAGAACGACGGCTGGCGCGTCAGCATGGTCACCCTCTCCTACGAGCGCGGCACCGCCTTCGCCGGCGAGGTCGTCGCCTGCCGCCGCACCCTCGCCCGGCTCGCCCGCACCGCCCACGCCAACGGCCGCTGGGACGACGCGGTACTGCGCCGCCGCCTCGGCCGCCTGAACGCCGAGTTCACCGCGCTGTGGCGGCTCGTCCAGTGGAACGTCGGCGAAGCCGCCCACACCGCGCGCACCGGCGGCGACGCAGTCCCGGGCGCCGGCGGCTCCGTCTTCAAGCTGCGCTACTCCCAGGCGCGCCAAGAGCTCTACGAAGCCGCTGCCGAGGTGCTCGGGCCGGAGTCCCTGGACGCCCGCCAGGAGTGGACGGCGCAGCGTCTGTCCTCGCTCTCCTACACGATCGCCGCGGGCACCTCCCAGATCCAGCGCAACATCATCGCCGAGCGCATCCTCGGCCTCCCCAAAGGGCGATGACCATGGACTTCCGCCTCACCGACGACCAGCGGGCCCTCCAGGCGGGGATGCGCAGCCTCATCGCCGCCCACCATCCCCGCGAGCGGCTGCGCGCCCTGGCCGACTCCCCTTCCCCGGCCGGCCCGCGCGCGCCGGACCCCGTGCTGTGGCGGGCCCTGGGCGAGGCCGGTTTCTTCTCCCTGCGGCTGGCCGAGAAGGACGGCGGCGCGGGGCTCGGGACGCCCGAGGCGGTGCTGCTCTTCGAGGAGGCCGGGCGAGCCCTGCTGCCGGGGCCGCTCGTCGCCACGCACCTGGCCGCGGGCCTCGTCACGGGAGCGGCCGACGGCGACTGTGCGGTCACGGCCCTGGACGGGCCCGGAGCGGCCGAGCACCTCGCCTCCGCAGACGCCGTCCTGCTGCTCGACGGCCCGGTCGTCCGGCTCCTGCACACGGGCGCGGGTGCGGCCCCGCGAGCCCTGCGGGCCCGGCCCGTGCGGTGCGTGGATCCGACGACGCCCCTCCACCTCGTACGGCAGCTGCCCCGCGCGCAGGACAGCGGCCCGCCCGCCCTGCCCGTCGACGCGGCCCGGATGCGACGGGAGGCCGCCCTGCTGACCGCCGCGCAGCAACTCGGCAGTGCCTTCCGGACCCTGGAACTGGCGGTCTCCCACGCCCGCCACCGCACCCAGTTCGGCCGCCCGGTCGGCGGCTTCCAGGCGGTGCAGCACGTGTGCGCGGAGATGCTCGTGCGCGCCGAGCTCGCGCGCGTCGCGGTCTACGCGGCGTCACTCGCAGTGGAGCCGGGCGAACCGGCGGAAATCGCCGCCGCCAAACTGCTCGCTGACAGTGCAGCCGTGCGCAATGCTCGTGACTGTCTGCAAGTGCATGGTGGCCTGGGGTTCACCTGGGAATCCGACGTTCATCTCCACCTCAAACGCGCCTGGCTGAGGAGTCGTCAATGGCAGCCCCCGGCCGATTCCGAGGAATTGCTTGCGAATACCCTGCTCGGCGATGCTTCACACATCCGCGAGCGCGGTCCGGCGAATGATGCAACGGATGTTCTGGACGCAGAGAATGTCACGGCGTAATCGTCATGGGTGAAATGACGGGCATGTCATGCCGAACCGCTCACAGCATGTCGATATCAGGCTGTGTCCCGGACGTTACTCGTCACAGGGCGGAGTCGGGCCCGGGCTCGGGTACTCTCCCTTGAATGCGAGAGGTTCAGAAGCGCGGCGGGGCGGAAGTTGCCCATGTGGCGTCGCCAGGCGTGCGCATGTCTGATGCTCGTCCCGGAGCGGTTCCGAAAGGCCCCCGGTGTTCGAGTCTTCGCAGCACGCGTCGCACAGTATGCAGTAGCCATACTCCTTTGCGCCGGAATATGCCCGAAGCGCTTGTTGGGGTGACTGTGCGTCAACCATGCTGTCTCGGAAGGAGGTCACGTTCCGTGATCCCTCGGAGACGCGAGGCGTTGTGTCCGCCGGTACGGATGGTGTGAGCGGTGCAGGTGCTTCAGATGCAGATGGAGGTCCGGGCCGACCCCGCGGAGGTGGGGCGGGCCCGCAGGTGGGCGAGGTCGCGGCTGGCCGGGTCGGGGATAGGCGTCGATGAGCCGCTCGCCGAGACGCTGATCCTGCTGATCTCCGAGCTGGTCACCAACGCCGTGGTCCACACCGGCTGCCCGGCCGTGCTGCGCATGCTCTTCCCGGGCGCCGGCGGCGCCGGGGCAGGAACTTACGGAGGCACCGTCCGCGTCGAGGTCGCCGACATCAGCGCCCGTCCGCCCCGCCGCAGGTGCGCGGGCGGCGAAGACACCGGCGGTCGCGGCCTTGAGCTGGTCGACGGACTCGCCGACCGCTGGGGCTGGCAGGCCGAGGGCAGCGGCAAGCGCATCTGGTGCGAGGTCGACCGCATCGGCCCCTCGTGGGTCGGCGCTTTCGACTCCCCACGCGCCGTCATAAATCGGGCGTAATCGACAAAGTCCAGACCAGGTGTTGACGTGAAGTGTCCACGTGATCACTCTTGGATGCAGCGATTCGTTGCGAGGGGACGTCGAGAGGCCCACGGTCACCGGGCTGCCTTGGCGAGTGCGGGTCGCGGTCCGGCGCGGTTCAGGGCTCCAGCGCCGGAGCCGGCGGCGACGTGCGGTGCCGTGCTCGGGGTGCGCATCGGTACGTCGCCGCCCGCCCACGTCCGCAAGGGGCCCTGTCCTGCCGGCCCGGCCGTCCGCCCCGGCCCCGGCTCAGAGCACGGCGACCGGTGCCACCGGCGCCCCCACCCCGCCCTCGAAGGGCTCGGGCGTCGCCGTCAGCAGGAAGGCGTAGCGCCGCTCCTGCGCGCACGCCGCTGAGAGCTCCTCCAGATTCCAGTTCTGCCCCTGCAGCATCCCCATCTCCACCAGGTGCAGCGCGTGCACCGGCAGCCACAGGCCCTCGATCTCCGGCGGGAAGACCTCGAAGCAGAGGGTGTCGTTGGCGACGGCCGCCACGTCCCGTGCGTGGAACCATTCGGGCGTGCGGATCGACAGCCCGGGCGACGAATGCCCGTACGCCCGCCGGTCGCCCCTCAGGTAGTGCTGCATGTGGCCCGTGCGGACGAGCGCGATGTCTCCCGGTCCCACCGCGACCGCGCCCATGTCCTCGGCCGCTTCCAGGTCCTCCGGGGTGACCGCGTGGCCGGGCTCCAGACGCTCCACGCCCCGGGCGCGCGCCACGTCGAGCAGCACCCCCCGCGAGACGACGTGCCGGGTCTTCTCGATGCCGCTGAAGGCGGCGCGCGTGTGGGCGGTGACCGAGTCCGCCGAGCGGCCGTTGTAGATCCTGCCGCCGTGGGAGACATGCGGCAGTGCGTCCCAGTGGGTGCCTGCCTGGAGGCCCATGGTGACGGCGTCGTCGCTCGTGGCCACTGATTCCGGAGCGCACTGCTGATTGATCGAGAGCATCGTGTGCAGGGGGTTGACCCTGCCCGGAATCAGCCCGGTCTGGATCCCGCGCTGCCGCAGGGGCACCGCCAGGGCCACTCGACGGCCGGTGAGCACGGTGGCCGCGGCTTCACGGACGACGGCGTCCGTGATCAGGTTGAGCGTGCCTATCTCGTCCCTGTCGCCCCAACGGCCCCAGTTGTTGACCCGCTTGGCGATCTCGTGGAACTCCGGTGGCAGTGGCATGGACTCCCTCCCCGGATCGGTGCCCGTGCGGGGCTTGTGCCTTCGCCGGCTCTGCCCAAAAATCTAACGGTCCGTCAGATTGAGCGGGAAGGGGCGTGCGCCATGGGGAGCTTCTTGGCCGGAAAGGCGGTCGCCGTCACCGGTGCGGGCCGCGGCATCGGCCGCGCCGTCGCCCTCGCCTGCGGCGCCGAAGGGGCAAGGGTCGTGGTCAACGACTACGGCGTCTCCGTCGAAGGCAACGAGCCCACGAGCGAGGTCGCCGCCGGCGTGGTCAAGGAGATCGAGGCGGCCGGAGGCGAAGCCGTCGCCGTCGCGGACGACGTGTCCTCGATGGCGGGCGGGCAGCGCATCGTGGACACCGCCCTCGCCCGGTACGGGCGGCTCGACGGCGTCGTCTGCGCCGCCGGGATCCTGCGCGAGCGGATGCTGTTCAACATGACCGAGGAGGAGTGGGACCCCGTCGTCGCCACCCACCTCAAGGGGACCTTCACGGTCTTCCGCGCCGCCGCCGCGGTCATGCGCCGCCAGAAGCACGGCACCCTCATCGGTTTCACCAGCGGCAACCACCAGGGCAGCGTCGCCCAGGCCAACTACTCCGCCGCCAAGGGCGGCGTCATCTCCCTCGTCCGCAGCGCCGCCCTCGGTCTGCACAAGTACGGGATCACGGCCAACTGCGTCGCCCCCGTGGCACGGACGCGGATGTCCGCCGGAGTGCCGATGGAGCTCAAGGACATCGGCGACCCCGAGGACGTGGCGGCACTCGTCGTCTATCTGCTCGGCGAACAGGCCCGCGAGCAAGGGATCACCGGGCAGGTCTACACGGCGGCCGGTCCGAGGATCGCGGTGTGGGCCCAGCCCCGCGAACTGCGCTCCGTCTGCGCCGAAGGCCCCTGGACGCCGGAGAGGATCGCCGACCTGCTGCCCCGTACCGTCGGCACCGACCCCATGCCGATGCTCGCCCACCTGGAGGCGATGGCCGAAGCTGCCGCCGCCAAAGCCCGCCCCAACGCGTGACGGGGAGCCACTCATGGACTTCTCCTTCGGGCCGGAGGACCAGGCCCTCCGGCAGGAGGCGCGCGCCTGGCTCGCCGAGCACCTCGCCGGGGAACCGCCCCCCACCGCGGGCCGCGCCTGGGAACGCGAACTGGGCGCCGACGGCTGGATCGGCCTCGGCTGGGACCCCGCGGCCGGCAGCTACGGCAACCGCACCGCGGCCCTGACCGGACAGGTCGTCTGGGCCGAGGAGTACTCCCGCGCCGGAGCGCCCGCTCGCCTCGGCCACATGGGCGAGCACCTCCTCGCCCCCACCCTCCTCGCCCACGGCGACCCCGCCCAGCGCACCCGCTTCCTCCCCGCCATCGCCCGCGGCGAGGAGATCTGGTGCCAGGGCTACAGCGAACCCGGCGCCGGGTCCGACCTGGCCGCCCTCCGCACCGCCGCCGTCCGGGACTCCGGCGGCCGCACCTACCGCATCACCGGCCAGAAGCTGTGGACCTCCCACGCCCACCAGGCCGACTGGTGCTTCCTGCTCGCCCGCACCACCACGGGCTCCCACCGGCACCACGGGCTCTCCCTTCTGCTCGTGCCGATGGACCAGCCCGGACGCATCGAAGTCCGCCCGATCCGGCAGCTGACCGGCGAGGCCGACTTCAACGAGGTGTTCTTCGACGGCGCCGAGGCCCGCGCCGACCACGTGCTGGGCGGGGAGGGCAACGGCTGGCGCGTCGCCATGGACCTCCTGGGCCGGGAGCGCGGAGTGGCCACCCTCGCGCAGCAGATCGGCTTCGCCGCCGAACTCGCCCGCATCGTCCGCCTCGCCCGGCGGACCGGAGCCGCAGCGGACCCGGCGGTGCGCGACCGGATCGTACGGCTGTGGGCCGACCTGAGGGCCATGCGCTGGACGGCCCTGCGGGCCCTGGGGAACGCGGACGTCCCCGGCGCGCCCAGCGTCTCCAAGCTGCTCTGGAGCAGCTGGCACCAGCGCCTCGGCGAACTGGCCATGGACGTGCGCGGCCCGGGTGCGGTCCTCGGGCCGCACGCGTGGAGCGCGGAGCAACCCTATGAACTCGACGGGCTGCAGCGCCTGTTCCTCTTCTCCAGAGCCGACACGATCTACGGAGGCTCGGCGGAGGTGCAGCGCACCTCCATCGCCGAGCGCGTACTCGGACTGCCGAAGGAGCCCCGGCCATGAGGACGTACGGGAACTGGATCGGCGGTAGGTGGCGCACGCCCGAAAACGGTCACTATCCAGTTGTCAATCCGGCGACCGAAGAGGTCGTCGGGGCGGCACCGGAGGCGACCCCCGCCGAGGTCGCCGCCGCCGTGACCGCCGCGCAAGCCGCGCAGGACGGCTGGTCCCGTACGGATCCGCGCGAGCGCGCGGCCGTACTGGACCGGACAGCAGAACTGATCACCGAACACGGAGCAGAGCTCCTGGCCCTGCTCCAGGCCGAGACGGGTGCGACGGCGCGCGTCACCTCGGCCCTGCAACTGCCCCCGGCGGTGGACCGCTTCCGCCGCTACGCCCGCGGGGCGCTGGAGCCGGCGGCCATCCCGCTCGCGCCGCACCCGGTCCAGGGCAGCCCGCTGGCTCCCGGCGGCCTGATGGGCGCCGCCGCGGTCCGTCGCCCCGTGGGCGTCGTCGCCTGCATCACCTCCTACAACTTCCCGGTCGTCAACCTCGCGGGCAAGCTCGCGCCCGCCCTGGCCATGGGGAACGCCGTGGTCGCCAAGCCGGCGCCGCAGGATCCCCTCGGCTGTCTCCACCTGGGCCCGATCCTCCGGGAGGCCGGCCTCCCGGACGGGGTCTTCAACATCGTCACCGGCTCGGGGCCCGGCGCCGGCCGAGCGCTCGTGTCCCACCCCGGCGTCGACATGATCAGCTTCACCGGCTCCACCGCGGTCGGAAAACAGATCGCCGAGGCCGCGGGGAGGTCGATGAAGCGCACCCTGCTCGAGCTGGGCGGTAAAGGCGCGGCCATCGTCCTGGGGGATGCCGGCGACACGGTGCTCACGTCGGCGATCGGGGCGGTCGGTTCGGTCTGGTCCTTCCACAGCGGACAGATCTGCACGGCGCCGACCAGGGTGCTCGTGCAGCGGCCGCTGTACGAGAAGGTCGTCGCCGGTCTCGAACACTACGCTCGCGCACTGAAGATCGGGGACCCTGTGGATAACTCCACGGTCGTCGGGCCGTTGATCTCCGCCGCCCAGCGCGACCGCGTCGAGGCGTACATCGCCGCGGCCCGTGCGGAAGGCGCCCGGATCGTCGTCGGCGGCGACCGCCCCGACCTCAAGCCCGGTTTCTACGTCGCCCCGACCCTCATCACCGACGTGACCCCCGAAAGCGCGGTCGCACGCGAGGAGTTGTTCGGCCCCGTCGTCGTGGCCCTGCCCTTCGAGGACGAGGAGGAAGCCGTTCGCCTCGCCAACAGCACCGCCTACGGCCTTCACGACTACGTCTTCAGCGCCGACTCCGCCCGCGCCTGGGCCCTCGCCGCGCGCCTGCGCAGCGGAAACGTCGGCGTCAACACCGTCCAGCGGCACCCCGAAACGCCCTTCGGCGGATTCAAGGAGAGCGGTATCGGCAGGGACGGCGGCTCGTTCGGCCTGCACGCGTACAGCGAACTCCAGTCGGTGGTCTGGGCCTCCTGACCCGGCGCCGCAACGGCCTTCCGAGGCCGAGACCACTTATAAGGCCGACAAGACCGGCACCGAAGGACCGAAGGATCGAAGGACTGAGAGCACCGAGAGGACCGCAGTCATGCGAGGCGTCATATTCGACGGCAAAGACACCCTGGTCGCCGACGATCTGGAAGTCCGCGAACCCGGCCCCGGCGAAGTCCTGGTCTCCGTCGCGGCCGCAGGCCTGTGCCACAGCGACCTCTCCGTGACCGACGGCACCATCCCCTACCCGCTTCCCGTGGTGCTCGGGCACGAGGGCGCGGGTGTGGTGGAGGCCGTCGGGCCCGGCGTCACCCACGTACGGCCCGGTGATCACGTGGCACTGTCCACGCTCGCCGGATGCGGCGCCTGCGGCGAGTGCGACCGGGGCAGGCCGACCATGTGCCGCGAGTCCATCGGCAAACCGGCCCGGCCGTTCAGCCGCAGGGGTGAGCGACTTTTCCACTTCGCCTCATGCTCCGCCTTCGCGGAACGCACCGTCGTCAAAGCCGTCCAGGCGGTCGGGATTCCCGCCGGCATCCCGCTGACCTCCGCGGCACTGATCGGCTGCGGCGTCCTCACCGGCGTCGGCGCCGTGCTCAACCGCGCCCGGGTCGGCCCCGGCGAATCGGTCGTCGTCATCGGCGCCGGCGGCATCGGACTCAACGTCCTCCAGGGGGCCCGGATCGCCGGTGCCTCGATCATCGTGGCCGTCGACGCCAACCCCCGCAAGGAGGCGGCGGCCCGGCGGTTCGGCGCCACCCACTTCGTCGACGCCGGCGCGGTCCCCGACGGCCCGGCGGCCGTCCGCGCGATCCTGCCCGACGGCGCCGACCACGCCTTCGAGTGCGTCGGTGACACGGGACTCGTCCGGCAGGCGATCGACCTGCTCGCGCGGCACGGCCAGGCGGTACTGCTCGGCGTGCCGCCCGCGGGGGCCGAGGCGTCCTTCCGCGTCTCCTCCCTCTACCTCGACAAGGCGATCCTGGGCTGCCGCTACGGCTCCTCGCGCCCGCAGCACGACATCGCCCTCTACGCCCGGCTCTACCAGGAGGGCCGCCTTCTCCTGGACGAACTCGTCACCCGGACCTATCCGGTCGAGGACTTCGCGCGGGCCGCGGACGACACCCTGGGCGGCCGGGTCTCCCGCGCCGTCCTCGCCTTCCGCGACTGAAAGGCCCGCACGGGCTGAGCACGCGCCTACGAGCCCGGTGCTCAGCCCCGGGCGGCCCGGTTGACCGCGCGGAACGTCCGCCGGTAGGCCGTCGGTGACACGCCGAGCGCCGCCTGCAGGTGCTGCCGCATCGACGCGGCCGTGCCGAACCCGGCGTCCCGCGCGACCTGGTCGACGGAGAGGTCGCTGTCCTCCAGCAGGTGCCGCGCCCGCTCGACACGCTGCTGCGTCAGCCACTGGCCCGGGCTGATGCCCACTTCCTCGCGGAAGCGGCGCGTGAACGTCCGGACGCTCATGGCCTCCTGCTCGGCCATGTCCCGCAGCTGGATGGGCTGGTCCAGCCGCCCCAGCGCCCAGGCGCGGGCCGCGGTGGTCGTCGCGAGCTGGGGCTCGGGAACGGGCCGCTGGATGTACTGCGCCTGGCCGCCGTCGCGGTGCGGCGGGACGACGCTTCGCCGGGCCACCTCGTTCGCCACGGCCGTGCCGTGGTCGCGCCGCACGATGTGCAGGCACAGGTCGATGCCGGCGGCCACGCCGGCCGATGTCAGGACGTCGCCGTCGTCGACGAAGAGCACGTCGGCGTCCACCCGGACGGCCGGGAACATCCGCTGGAAGCGCTCCGTGCTGGACCAGTGGGTGGTCGCGGGCCGGCCGTCGAGGATGCCCGCGGCCGCGAGGATGTACGAGCCGGTGCAGATCGACACCATGCGCGTGCCGGGGCGTATCCCGGCGAAGGCGGCGGACAGCTCGTCACCGAGCCGGCCCTCGTCGTACGGCAGCCCGAACTCGTAGGAGGCGGGAACGACGATCGTGTCGGCCTCGGCGAGTGCTTCCGGACCGAGCTCGACGTTGATCGAGAAGTCGGCGTCGGTCTGCACGGGCCCGGCTGCCAGGGCGCAGGTCACCACCTCGTACAGCGGCTCTCCGGAAGACGTCTTGGCCCTGCCGAAGATCCGGTACGGGATGGCCAGCTCGAACGGGATCACGCCGGCCAGGGCGAGGACGGCGACGCGGTGCGGCCGGGCGTCGGGGTGCCGGTCGGAGCGAGTGATTCCCGGTATCTGCTGCGTCATTCAGTCCGCCCCCAGAAGCCTTCCGTGCCGTCGGGTCCGGTGTGCGGACCGGCCGGCCCGGCCTGGGCCCGGCCGGACCGCGTGGCCCGATCCTAGCGGATGCTGTCCTTCGGGCCACTCGTCCGGGAGGGAGCGCCTCCGGATGCTGATGGCGTGACCCACGCAACCGGACTTCCCACCCCGTCGGAGAGCCCCTCCGCGCGCCCGGGCCCCGCCGCCGGCCCCGGCCGGCGCCGCCCGCGCCTCCACCGCGCCTGGTCGGTGGCCGCCGTCACCTTCGTGACGATCATCGGGGCGGCCGGCTTCGCCTCGCTGCCCGGCCTGCTGATCGAGCCGCTCCACGGCGAGTTCGGCTGGTCGCGCGGCACGATCGGCTTCGCCGCTTCCGTCAACCTCGCCCTGTACGGCCTCACGGCGCCGTTCGCCGCCGCCCTGATGGACCGGTTCGGCATTCGCAAGGTCGTCGCCTGCGCCCTGACCGTGATCGCCGCCGGTGCCGGGCTGACGGTCTTCATGACCGCCGCCTGGCAGCTCGTGCTGTGCTGGGGCGTGCTCGTGGGCCTCGGCAGCGGTTCGATGGCCCTGGCCTTCGCGGCCACCGTGACCAACCGGTGGTTCACGGCCCGGCGAGGACTGGTCACCGGGATCCTCACCGCCGCCGGAGCCTCCGGGCAGCTGGTCTTCCTGCCGCTGCTGTCCTGGATCGTCGAACACCACGACTGGCGGCCCGCCGCCGTCACCGTCTCCGTCGCCGCCCTCGTCGTCGTGCCGTTCGTGTGGCTGCTGCTGCGCGACCACCCGGCGGACGTCGGCCTGGCCCCCTACGGCAGCGACGTCCCCGTGCCGAAGCCGGTCCCCGCGCCCGGTGCGGCGCGGCGCGCGGTCAAGGCGCTGCTCGATGCGGCCCGGACGGGTCCCTTCTGGCTGCTCGCGGGGACCTTCGCGATCTGCGGCGCCACCACGAACGGTCTGGTGAAGACGCACTTCGTGCCCGCCGCGCACGATCACGGCATGCCGATGACGGCCGCCGCGGGTCTGCTCGCCGTGGTGGGCGTCTTCGACGTCGTCGGGACCATCGCCTCCGGCTGGTTCACCGACCGGTTCGAGGCGCGCAGGCTGCTGGCCGTCTACTACGGCCTGCGGGGCGTGTCCCTGATGTTCCTGCCGATGCTGCTGGCGCCCACCGTTCACCCGCCGATGGTCTTCTTCATCGTCTTCTACGGCCTCGACTGGGTGGCCACCGTGCCGCCCACCATCGCCCTGTGCCGCGAGTACTACGGCGAGGACAGCGCCATCGTCTTCGGCTGGGTGCTCGCCTCCCATCAGGTCGGCGCCGCAGTGGTGGCCTTCCTGGGCGGCGTGGCGCGCGACGCCTTCGGCTCGTACGACGTCGTCTGGTACGCCTCCGGCGCGCTGTGTGCCGTGGCGGCCCTCATGGCCCTGGTCATCCGCAGGCGGCCGCGCGGGGCAGGGCGGCTCGCGGCGGAGCCGGCGTGATCCTTCGAGCCCCGCACCGGATCCGTGTGCATCGGGGCACGTAGGGATCAATCGGTCGGCAAAAGCAACCTCTCAGCCTCCGCCGGGATCTCTCTTTAAGAGAGGGGCAGCGATGACACAGCAGGCTGAGCCGGATGCGATGGCGGAAGCGGCACCGGTCGACGCGGGGGCGGGGACCGCGTCCGAGGAGACCCCTCGGGCGCAGAAGCGGGTGATGCACCCGGACGGGTTCGGCGCCGCGTTCTGCGCGTCGATGGCCGCGCTGTGCGCGGAGGCCGCCGTCGCCGGGACGATCGGTTTCCTCGTGCTGCTCTCGCGCGAGCACGACGGACTGCCGCACGGCCTCCTCGTGATCGCCGGGGTCGTCTTCGCGGTCGCCCTGCTCGGCGTCCTCGTCAGCGGGTTCGTCACGGCCGTCACCGTGGTGCCCGCACTGGCGCTCGCCCGTACGGTCACGCGCCGCCCGGGCCGACGTGGCGGCCCGCTGTGGAACGCCGCTGCGGTGCCTTTCGTATCGGCTGCCGCGGTAGCCGTGTTCGGCGCAGTGTCGGCCCTCGGAACTCTCGCCCCTGCGGCGCCCCTGAAGTACCTCCTGTGGTGGGTCTTCCTCACGGTCGCCCTCCTGCCCGCCACCCTGATCGCCGGAACCGCCGCACGGCGCGTCCGGGAAGGCCGGCCCGTCCGCACGGCCCGCAGGGTCGCGCGCGACGGCGTCATCGCATGGCTGGCCGTGGGAGCCGTCGGGGCAGCGGTCTACGGGACCGGCATGGTCAAGGTCTACCAGCCGCCCAGGCTCGACTCGGCGCAGCTGGCCGGTCTCTGGAGCGACGGCCACGACGGTACGGTCAGGCTGGCCGCCGACGGCACGGCCGTGGCCGACGGGCTCGACAACTACGCCTGGGACGGCACCGGCAAGGACCGGCCGAAGGACTGCGACGGCTCGGGCACCTGGAAGCCGGTCAAGGGCGACGGGAAGGTCCAGGGCCTGTCCCTGCGCATCGGATCGTGCGAGCTCCGGCGCAACTGGACCGTCAGCGGCACCGACAAGGAGCCCCGGCTCTACCACGAGGTGGGCAAGCCGGGCTCCGGCAAGCGGTACGTCCTGACGAAGGTCGTCAAGCACAAGAAGTGACTGCCGCCCGGAGCGCCCGGCGGTCACCTCACGGGTCGAGCGCGGTGAAGGTTCCGAACGTGCTCCGGTAGAAGATCAGCGGCCCCTCCCGGGCCGCGGTTCCTTCCTCGTCCGCACCCAGTGCCTCGACGCGCCCCACGACGATGAGGTGGTCCCCTCCCGTGTGCACGGCGTGCACCGTGCAGTCCACCCACGCGGGCACGCCCGCGAGCAGGGGCGACCCTGTCACGGGCGAAGGGCCGTGCCGTACGCCCGCGAACTTGTCCGCGGCCTGCGCACCGCTCACCGCGAAGGCCTTGCAGAGCGCGCTGTGCCCGGCGCCGAGGACGTTGACGCAGAAGACCCCGGCGCGGGCGATGCGCGGCCAGGTGGTGGACGCGCGGCCGACCATGAAGACCACGAGCGGCGGATCGAGGGAGAGCGAGGCGAAGGACTGGCACGCGAAGCCGGCCGGAGGTCCGCCGTCGGCGCCGCGCGCAGTGATCACGGTGACCCCGCCCGCGAACCGCCCCAGGACGCGGCGCAGTTCCCGGGGAGCGGGCGGGGGCTGCTCGTCCGCCCGAACGGACCGCAGTTCCGGTCGCGGCATGGGGTCGGGCTGTGCGGCCACCGCGGGAGCCGGTGTGCCGGAGGGGCGCAGATAGCG
The DNA here is from genome assembly GCF_051386455.1 of Streptomyces sp. URMC 124. Taxonomy (NCBI): domain Bacteria; kingdom Bacillati; phylum Actinomycetota; class Actinomycetes; order Kitasatosporales; family Streptomycetaceae; genus Streptomyces; species Streptomyces sp. URMC 124. Next base: position 9,812 of record NZ_JBPQTS010000105.1, on the reverse strand, counting down.
GACGGCGAGGGCGGCCATGCCTGCGTGTCCCATCATGAAGGCCATTGAAGCTGATGGCGCGTCAGTTTTGAAGGTTCCGGCGCCGTCAATGCCCCCGGTAGGCGGGGCTGCGGTGTTCGAGGAAGCTCTTGACGCCCTCCCGTGCGTCCTCCGTCGTCATGTTGATCTCCTGAGCGGCGGCCTCCGCGGCGAACGCCGCCGCGCGGTCGCCGTCCAGCGAGGCGTTGACCAGCTGCTTCGTCAGGGCGAGGGCCCGGGTCGGACCCGTGGCCAGCCGTTCGGCCCACGACCGCGCCGTGGCCGCCAGCCCCGCCCCGGCGACGACGCGGTTGACCAGCCCCATCCGTTCCGCCTCGGCGGCGGTGAGCGCGTCGCCGAAGAACATCAGCTCCTTCGCCCGCTGGGGCCCCACCAGCCGCGGCAGCAGATACGCGCCTCCGCCGTCGGGGACGAGGCCGCGGCGGACGAACACCTCGACGAAGGTGGCCGATTCGGCCGCGAGGACGAGATCGCAGGCCAGCGCGAGGTGAGCGCCCAGTCCCGCCGCGGTCCCGTTCACGGCGGCGATCACGGGCTTCTCGCAGTCCAGCACGGCGGCGATCAGCCGCTGGGCGCCGCGGCGGATCGTGCGCGCCACGTCCCCGGGCAGCCGGCCCGAAGCGACGGAGGCCGCCGACACGCCCGGGACGGCCGGGTCCATGGCGCTCGACGCGGTGGCGCGAAGGTCGGCGCCGGCGCAGAACGCCGCGCCCGTGGCGGTGATGACGACGGCCCTGACGGCCGGGTCGGCGGAGGCCCCCGAAAGCTGGGAAATCAAGCATTCCCGCTGCTCAGGGGCTATGGCGTTCATGACCTCGGGGCGGTTGAGGGTGATCCACGAGACCCCGTTGTCAGTGGTGTGGAGTATCACTGAGTCATCGAGGCCGCCGCGGTCGAGCGGCTTGTCACGGGGGGAGAGGGACATGGGGGTTCTCCTGCTTCCACGCGCTGCCGCGCGCTGTTCAGTGGCAGAAGGCGAGCGCGTCCAGGGCCACGGCGCCCTGACCGCGCTCGAGCACCACCAGGGGGTTGATGTCGAGTTCGGCGAGTGCCCCGCCCAGTTCCAGAGACATGCGCTGGACACGCAGGACGGTCTCCACGAGCGCGTCCACGTCGGCCGGGGGCGCCCCCCGGACGCCGTCCAGCAGGGCGCGTCCGCGCAGCCCTTCGAGCATGGCGCGCGCGTGGTCCTCACCGAAAGGCGGCACGGCCACCGCCGTGTCGTGCAGGACCTCCACCAGCGCTCCGCCGAGGCCGACCGTCACGGTCGGGCCGAAGAGGCTGTCGGGCGTGATGCCGACCATCATCTCCACTCCCCGGCCGACGAGTTGGCAGACCAGGATGCCGTCCAGCGGCAGCCCTTCGTAGCGCGCGATGTCGGTGAGTTCGCGATAGGCGTCGCGGACCTGACTGGCCGACGTCAGGCCGATCTTGATCAGGCCCAGCTCGGTCTTGTGGGCGAGCTGCGGGCCCGAGGCCTTCATCACCACCGGGTAGCCCACGAGGCCGGCCGCCCGCACGGCCGCCGCCGCGCTGGTCACGAGCTGCTCGCGCGGCACGCGTATGCCGTACGCGCGCAGCAGCTGCTTGGCCGCGTGCTCGCTGAGCTGCTGGCCGGGGCGCATGAGTTCCTGCGCCTTGCGCGCCGAAGGGGACGGGGTGCGGGGCGCGGTGTCGAAGGGGGAGCGGTAGGCCGCGGTGAAGCGGTGGTGGCCGAGGTAGGCGCGCACGGCGGTGACGCAGTTGGAGAAGGTGCGGAAGGTGGCCACGCGCGAGGAGCCGAGCAGGGTCGTGCGATAGGCGTCCTCGGTGCCGACGGGGGAGCCCCAGACCACGCAGACCAGCTTGTCCGTCTGCTCCGCCGCGTCGGCGAGGTCGCGCACGAGCTTGTCGCTCATGGGCGGGAAGGGCCCCGGGACGGGGCAGACGAGCACGCCGATCGAGGGATCGGCCAGCAGCGCGTCGATGATCTTGCGCCCGCGCCGGTCGCCCACGGGATGGCCGCCGCAGTCCACGGGGTTGGCGACGTTCAGATACTCCGGGATCCACTGGTGGAGCTCGGCCTGCTTCGCGGCGGAGAGCGCCGGGAGCGCGAGGCCGGCGGCCGTGGCCAGGTCGGCGAAGTGGGCGCTGGTGCCGCCGGAGATCGAATAGACCGCCACGCCGGGGGCCCGGGGCGGCCGGGCGCGGGCCAGCAGCGCCGCGGTGTCCTGCAGCTCGTCCAGGCTGTCGACGCGGATCACGCCGAACTGCCGCATGGCCGCATCCACCACGTCGTCCGCGCCGGTCAGCTTGCCGGTGTGGGAGGCGGCGGTGCGGGCGCCGGCTTCGGTCCGGCCGACCTTGACGGCCACGACGGGCACCTTGTGCCGGGCGGCCCGGTCCGCGGCGAGCAGGAAGGCGCGGCCGTCCTTGAGGCCTTCCACATACGCGGCGATCGCTCCGACCTCGGGCCGGGTGGCGAAGTAGGAGATGAAGTCCGCGCACTCCAGGTCCGCTTCGTTGCCCGTCGGCGCCCAGTGCGAGAGCCGTATGCCGATCTCCTGCAGGGCGAAGACCGGCCGGCCCTGGTGGCCTGACTGGGTGATCAGGGCGATGGCGGGGCCGTCGAGGTCGTCGCGGAAGTGCTCGAAGGCGTTGAGATTGGTGTTCGGGCCGAGGAGGCGCACTCCGGAGCGCCGGGCGGCGTCCGCGAGGGCGGCCTGGGCGGCGGCGCCCGCGGGGCCGCTCTCGGCGAATCCGGCGGCGAAGGCCACGGCGAAGGCGGCCTTGGAGCCGTCCAGCTCCTCCAGGACGGGCAGCGGGTCGCCCACGAGGAGGACGGCGAGGTCGACGCGTTCGGGCAGATCGCGGACGGACGGATGGCAGGGGAGGCCGAAGACGGACGTACGGGTGGGGTGGACGGGGTGCAGACGCGCGCCGACCCGCTCGGACCAGGCGATGAGCTGCCGGGTGATGCCGGTATTGGGGCGGCCTTCGGCGTCCGACGCCCCGATGACGGCGACGGTCTCGGGGCGGAAGAGCCGGTCCAGGTCGGGTATGTCCGAGCGCAGGGGCCTGCCGCTGACGTCGGTGTCCTCGGTGCCGTCGGCCGTGCCGTGGACGGCGGGGCCCGGACGCTCGCCGCAGGCCACCACGCGGGCCGGACGGGAGGTGGTGGTGAGGGTGCCGTGAGTCGATCCAAGCATCGTGTCTCGTCCACTCCTGCTCAATGGCCGACAAGCTGACGTATAGTCAGGCTACCTAGCTGACGTACTGTCAGGAATGGCGCGGCGAGCAAACAAACGGAGGGCGGGGGCGGGAAACTCCCGGGGAAACCGGCGCGGAATACGAGGGGGTCGGTGAATTGCACGCGAATCGTCCGCCGGCGCCATTGGCGCCGCGTTCCGCCGGTCCGCCGGCTCCGCGCTTCGAAATCCCCGAAGTGGACGCCTTCACCGTCCCCTACTGGGAAGCGGCGGCCCGGGGCCGGCTGCTGATACGCCGCTGCCGCGCGGCCGGCTGCGGGCTGGCCCACCACTACCCCAGGCAGTTCTGCCCGCGCTGCTGGAGCGAGGACGTGGTCTGGGAGGCGGCGAGCGGCCGGGCGGCGCTCTACACCTGGTCGGTCGTCCATGTGAACGACCTCCCGCCCTTCGGTGGGCGGGTGCCCTATACGGCGGCCGTGGTGGACCTCGCCGAGGGGCCGCGGATGATGACCGAAGTCGTCGGATGCCATGAGGGCGAGCTGCGGATCGGCATGGCGCTGACGGTCCGGTTCCGGGAAGTGGAGGGGGCGCGGCCGCCGGGCGAACCGCATTTGTCCATACCAGTGTTCGGCGCCCCCTCGGATGCCGTACCGGAAGCCCCCTCGCGGGCGGTCACCCAGGCGGCCGAGGAGGCGGTCACGGCCAGAGGAGTTCGGTCGCCCAGCCGCCCTCCGCGGAAGGGCGGCGGCGGTAGTTGAGGCGCACGTGCCGCCGCCGGGCGTCCCCTTGGAAGAACTCGACCTCCTGCGCCTCCAGGACGTACAGGGTCCAGCTGCCGACCGGGGCGTCCGGCTCGCGGCGGGCCCGTTCCCAGGCCGCGTCCGAAGCGCGCTCCAGCTCCTCGGGCGAGGGCAGGACCTCGCTCTGCCTGCCCACGAGGGCCGCCGCCAGCGCTCCGGTGGACCTCTGCGCGAGGTCGGCCCGGCTCTCCGCGGCACCCGCGGCCGTTACGGTGCCCTGGATGCGGACCTGGCGGCCGACCGCCGCCCAGTAGAAGCCCAGGGCCGCCTCCGGGCGCGCGGCCAGCTCCCGGCCTTTGCGGCTCGTGCGGTGGGTGGCGAAATGCCAGCCGCGCTCGTCGGCGTCGTGGAGCATCAGCGTCCGTACGGAGGGGCGGCCGCTCGCGTCGGCGGTGGCGAGGGTCATGGTGTGCGGCTCCGGCGTCCCGGCCTCGGCGGCCTCGATCAGCCACTGCTGGAAGAGGGGCAGGGGGTCCGCGGGGGCTGAGGCCGGGTCGAAGTGCGGCAGCTCGGTGTCCCACACGGGCAGGGAGCGCAGGAGGTGGTGGAAGGCCTGCCGGCGGGTGTCGTCGTCCGGTGCGTCGCTCATGGGTACATCCAACACCGGCCCCGCCCGGGCGCCGGTGCTGCCCGTACGGCCCCGCGCGCAGCCCCTGCTTACGGCCGGCCCCTACGGCCCGCCTCGGGGGCGTGCCCGCCGGTCAATCGCGGGCCAGGATCACCGTCCCCGCCGAGCAGAACCAGCCGCCCGTGCCCGAGGCGACGGCGATCCGGGGGAGCTCTCCGTCCGGCCTGCGCACCTGCCGGCCGTCCTCGGCCTCACCGCGCAGCTGTCGCACCGCCTCGACCAGGAGGAACAGGCCCCGCATCCCCGGATGGCAGGCGGAGAGGCCACCCCCGTCCGTGTTGACCGGAAGGCCGCCGCCCACCGTCAGCCTGCCCTGCTCGGCGAAGGCGCCGCCCTCGCCCTTGGCGCAGAAGCCGAGGTCTTCGAGCGTCACGAGCGTCATATAGGTGAAGGCGTCGTACAGCTCGGCCACGTCCACTTCCGCCGGGGTGACACCGGCGCGCGCGAAGGCCAGCCGCCCGGAGCGTGCGGCGGGGGAGACGGTGAAGTCCTCCCACTCCGACATTGCCGAGTGGGATACCGCCGTGCCGGCTCCCAGCACCCACACGGGCGGCCGGGCGGCGTCCGCGGCGTACTCCTCGGCGGCCAGCAGGACCGCGCAGCCGCCGTCCGACCGGACGCAGCAGTGGAGCTTGGTGAAGGGGTCGGCGATCAAGGGGCCGCCGAGGACGTCGTCCACGGTGATCGGGTCGCGGTACAGGGCGTGGGGGTTGTGGCGGGCGTTGGCGCGTGCCTGGACGGCGATGCCGGCGAGCTGTTCCGGTGTGGTGCCGTACTCGTGCATGTGGCGGCGCGCGGCCATGGCGTACTTGGCGACGAGCGTGTGCCCGTAAGGGGCTTCGAACTGCAGCGGGCCCCGTGTGCCCAAGGAGAGGCCGGCGGTCCGGCGGCCCGCCTTGAGGTCGGCGCGGGCGGTGGATCCGTAGACGAGCAGGACGGCGTTCGCGTGGCCCGCGGCGATCGCGTCGGCCGCGTGGGCCGCCATGACCTCCCAGGTGGCGCCGCCGACCGAGGTCGAGTCCACCCAGTCGGGGCGCAGGCCCAGATGGTCGGCGATCTCCACGGGGGCCAGCGTGCCCAGGCCCGCGGAGGCGAGCCCGTCGACGGCGGACCGGTGGAGTCCGGAGTCGGCCAGGGCGCGCCGGGCCGCTTGTGCGTGGAGGTCGTAGGCGGTGGCCGAGTCGACCCGCCCGCAGTCCGACAGGGAGACGCCGAAGACGGCGACCTTGCGTGCTCGGAGGGCAGAGGCCATGAACTGACGCTACATCAGATCAGGGGTGGGAAAGTGTGGTTGCCCGACTTAAGATGACGGCCCGTCAGATCCGGGAGGGCGTGTCCCATGGATGCCGCATTCACCGAGGAGCAGGTCGAGATCCGGCGCACCCTGCGCGAGCTGCTGGTCAAGCGCTGCGGGCCGGACGGGATCCGGGCCGCGGTCCGTACCCCGGCCGGCTACGACGAACCGCTGTGGCGGCAGCTGGCCGAGCAGCTGGGGCTGCCCGGGCTCGCCGTCGAACGGCGCTACGGAGGCGTGGGGTGCGGCCCCACGGAGCTCGCCCTGGCCTGCGAGGAGACGGGCCGCGTCCTGCTGCCGTCCCCGCTCCTGCCCACGGCGGGCCTCGTGGCCCCCCTGGTGGCCGCGCTGGGCACGCGCCTGCAGCGGACGGAACTGCTGCCCCGCATCGCCTCCGGCGAGCTGACGGGCGCGCTCGTGCTGCCCTGCACCTCGCTGCCCGTGGCGCTCGGCCTGACCGGGCCGGGCGATGGCGTCCCGGCTGGAGGCGGCAGGACGGGCGGCGTGCAGGCGCACCCGGCCGGGGCGGGGCGGGGCTGGCGCCTGTACGGCGAGGCGGCGCAGGTCCTGGACGGGCACAGTGCGGGAGTGCTGCTGGTCGCCGCCCGCACGGGCGGGTACGTCCGCGGCCGCACGCTGCTGTTCGTCGTACGGCCGGACGTGGTCCGCGGAGTGCGCCGCACACGGCTGACCGCGCTGGACGAGACGCGGCCGCAGGCCCGTATCGAGCTGCGGGACGCGGAGGCCGATCTCCTGGGCCACGCGGACGACGAGGTTGCCGCCGCGCTGGCCCGGCTGGGCGGGAGCGTTGCGGCGATGCTGGCCGCGGAGGCCGTCGGCGCGGCCGGCCGGGCGCTGGAGGCGACGGTCGAACACGTGCGGACGCGTGAACAGTTCGGCCGGCCCATCGGCTCCTTCCAGGCAGTCAAACACCGCTTGGCCGATCTGTACGTGTCCGTGCAGGCGGCGCGTTCGGCGGCGTACTACGCGGCGTGGGCGGCCGGAGCGGGAGTGCCGGGCGACGGGGCAGGGGGAGAAGCCGGCGTCGCGGGTGTCGCTCTTGCGCAGGCCCTGGAGACGCTGCGGGCGGTGGCCGCGGACGCCGTCCAGCTGCACGGCGGCATCGGGGTGACGTGGGAGCACGACGTGCAGCTGTACTTCAAACGGGCTGCTTCGGACGGCCTGCTCTTCGGTCCCCCGGAGCGGCTGCGCGCGCGGGCGGCGGAGCTCGCCGGGCTGTTTGCCGGGCGCCCGGAACGGGAAGCGGTGGCGTCGTGAAGGGCACCGCGGCGCAACACAGGGGGCGCAAGGAGCGTCTGGAGCGCGTGGTGCAGAGGCTCTCTTCCAGCCGTACGTTCGCGCGGATCGCGCCGCACTGCGTGCCGGCCCTGGACCGTGCGGTGCACCGCCTGACGGGCGGCAGGACGCTGCTCAGCGCCCGTCTTCTGCCCGGCCTGGTGCTCACGTCGACCGGCGCACGGACGGGACAGGCGCGGCGCACGCCGCTCGCCTGCATGACGGAGGGGCCCAAGGGGGAGCCGCCGACCGCCTGGGTGCTGGTGGGCAGCAACTTCGGCCGCCCCGGTCACCCTGCATGGACGGCGAACCTGCTGGCGCACGCGGAGGCGGAGGTCAGCTGGAGGGGGCGGGACGTGCCCGTGCGGGCCCGGCTGCTGCGGGGCGCGGAGCGGGAAGCCGCGTGGAAGGCCGTGGTGGCGTTCTGGCCGCCGTACGCGCGATACCAGGCGCACGTGGAGCGGGAGATCCGGCTGTTCCGTCTGGAGCCGCGTACGGGCCGCGGCGAGGAGTGAGGGAACGAGGGGGGAACGAGGGGGAAAATCACTGCGGCGGGCCCCCTCCGGGCCCGGCCGGAGGGGGCCCGCCGCTGCGATGACAGGACGTGCGGACGTGCGAGGTGCCGGAAGTGCTACCTCGTCGGCTTCTTGCCCGTGATGCCCAGGTGCACGAGGAGGGCGAGGTTCGGCTTGAGCTCGGCCTGCTTGACGCCCCAGCTCTGGAAGCCCTTCTGGTGGGAGGCCACCGCGGCGAGCATGGCGACGAGCGACCCGGCGACGGCCGCGGGGTTGACGTCCTTGTCCACCTTCCCCTTGGACTGCAGCTCCTTGACGGAGTCGGTGAGGGAGTTGGTGACGGCGTTGAGGATCTTCATGCGGATCTTGTAGAACCGCTTGTCGCCCTCGGCCGCCCCGAGGTCGACCACGCGCAGGATGGCGTCGTGCTTGCGCCAGAACCCGAGGAAGCCGTCCACGAGCTCCTCGGCGGCCTGCCAGCCGGACTTGCCGACCCAGGAGCGGCCGGCGACCAGGTCGGTCAGGCTCGCGCCCTCCTTGGCCATCTCCTCGGCGATCTCGAGGACGGCGCCCTCGACGTCCGGGAAGTACTGGTAGAAGGTCGCGGGCGAGGTGCCGGCCTTGCGGGCGACGTCGATGACCTTGACGTCGCGGTAGGGAGAGGAGCTGAGCATTTCGCTGAGGCAGTCGAGCAGCTTCTGCCGCGTCGCCTGGCCGCGTCGTCCGGCCACGCGGCCGTCGACGGTGCGTACTTGTCCTGTCATGCCGTCAGCTTACCGAGGGGTGATCGGAGCGCGATTCGGCCGCATGCAAATGGGGGCAGGGGTGCGGAGTGGGGTGTAAGGCCAGCTCAGAGGGGTTGTGGAGGGTCGCGGGAAGATCGCGCGGGATTGGCCCGTACCGGTGAATCCTCTTATCAACAGCCTGTGGACAACGCCCTTCGGAGACCCTTCGCACGGTTGTCCACAGGTCCCGCGGAACACCCCGGTCCCCCGCTAACGTGGCAGTCGTGACAGACCCCGCGGGCCATGGCGGAAGCCCCCGGGGGCAACGGCGGGTCGCGGACGGGAAGCGGGGGTAGGAGGCGCGGGGCGAGGCGTTCCGCATGTGGTGGAGAGAGGGTGAAGCGCGACCCGGGTTCGCCACCGCGTCGTTCGCCAGGAAGAATCAGCATGCGTACCCCGGGATAATTCGCGGTGAGACGCTGCACGGGGCTGAAACCCTTCAAGCCCCGACGGGGAGGTGGCAGGTCAGTGGTGGAGCAGCTTACGCAGCACGACCCGAGACGGATCGGCCCGTTCGAGGTGCTCGGCCGACTCGGCGCCGGCGGCATGGGGCTGGTCTATCTCGCCCGCTCGGCGTCCGGCCGGCGGGTGGCGATCAAGACGGTGCGCACGGAGCTCGCCGAGGACCAGCTCTTCCGGGTCCGCTTCACGCGCGAGGTCGAGGCGGCCCGCGCGGTCAGCGGCTTCTACACCGCCGCCGTCGTCGACGCCGACCCGCGCGCCGCCGTGCCCTGGCTGGCCACGGCGTACGTGCCCGCACCCTCCCTCGAAGAGATCGTCAACGAGTGCGGCCCCCTGCCCGCCCAGGCCGTGCGCTGGCTCGCGGCCGGCATCGCCGAGGCGCTGCAGTCCATCCACGGCGCCGGCCTCGTCCACCGCGACCTGAAGCCCTCCAACGTCCTGGTCGTGGAGGACGGCCCGCGCGTCATCGACTTCGGCATCGCCTCCGGCGTCTCCAACACCCGGCTGACGATGACCAACGTCGCCGTCGGCACCCCCGCCTACATGTCGCCCGAGCAGGCGCGGGACTCCCGCAGCGTCACCGGCTCCAGCGACATCTTCTCCCTCGGCTCCACCCTCGTCTTCGCGGCCACCGGCCACGCCCCCTTCCACGGCGCGAATCCGGTGGAGACGGTCTTCATGCTGCTCCGCGAGGGTCCCGACCTGGCCGGCCTGCCCGACGAGCTGCGACCGCTGATCGACTCCTGCATGCAGATGGCCGCCGAGCACCGGCCCAGCCCGGCCGACCTGCAGTCCGAGCTGGCCC